>NZ_JACAXD010000039.1:8748-15967 GCF_013391485.1 Acinetobacter sp. SwsAc5 | reverse complement strand
GCCTATTTAAGTGATGTGCTGAAAAGGCTGCCGACACATAAAGTGACCCAGATTGAAGAATTGCTGCCGCACTGCTGGAAACCTAAATCGAATTAAAAAATAGGCATGGGGTTCAGCGGACGCTTACATTGATTCAAACAGCCAACCGTATCATTCATCAGATAAGGATAGAATTTAACAAACAAACGCATACTATCGTATTTGATAGGGAAGACTACATTGAAGAGAATTAGCCTAAGCTAAAAATTTCATATTGATTCGGTGATGTTAATCTTAATGATTTCTATTAAAAAGGTAAGCCCCTGACCATTCCAGCTACTGCGTGCCTAGATTAAGCGAGATAATGTCCAAATTCTGTGCTGAAACCCTATCAACTACCTATCCCACTCACATTAAGACTTTTCACCGGCACCAACCGGTACAACGTCTGCGGATGCACCCCTAGAATTCTTGCCACCTCAGGATAAGTCCGTCCAGCAGACAACTCCCGACGAGCCAGTTCCAACTTCTCCTCACTCACCCTAGGCTTACCTGGCACTTTACCCCGGCGACGCGCTGCCGCAAGACCCGCCTTTACCCGTTCTTGAATCAGCTCACGCTCCATCTGACCCAGTGCTCCTAAAATATTAAAATACAACCGACCGGCAGGTGTGCTGGTATCAATACTCTCGGTAATACTCACAAGCTGTGCACCCGTCATCCGAATCTGCTCACTGATTTTAATCAAATCGGGTAGGGAGCGACACAACCTATCTAACTTCCAAACCACCAAGGTATCACCGTCGCGTAAATAGCCTAACGCATCTGTTAACCCTTGGCGTTCTTTCACACTACTTAGCTTATCAGTAAAAATTCGATCACAACCGTATTTACTCAAAGCATCCAACTGCAAAGACAAATCTTGCTCCTTGGTCGACACCCGAGCATAACCAATTACCTGAACCGTCAAAATACCCTCCTAAAAAAATAGCCAACAACGCAATAACTAAATAGTCAACAAATACCCACCCTCTGAAAAATATCGACTAATTTTAACTCACCTTATAAACATAACTAAAAGTTATCCAAACATAATAGATAATATCTAAAAAGCATTAATTAAAATTTAGAATAAAAATATTATTGTCAATATATAAATTACAATAAAACACAAAAAAACTGAATAGCCTAATATCATTGATAGGTTTTCATTGAAATAAATAATAGACAATATTATTGAATAAAACTGGGGTAAAAACAATCAAAACTGCTCATCTTGATTTATTCAATAATAACGGGTGTTATTATTTAATATAGAAAATTAATTTTTTTACAAACAAAAATCTGCTAATAAAAAATAAATTATTCTCCGCATATTTTGCGGTAATTGTTTGGTATAATTACCGCATCCATGACTTACTTTATAAAATTGATGCACTATAAAAAATACATTCACGAATGTCCCAACTGGACCGATTGGCAAATTGATAATAATCAGTTATTACCATTGGTGGCTAATGTGCGTCTATTACAAGGTAAACTACTTGGTCAAATGCAAAGCCTGGGCTTTGAGTTGCCGCTTGAAGCGCAATTGGACGCTGTGACGCTTGAAGTGATTAAAACATCTGAGATAGAAGGGGAGATACTCAATAATGAGCAAGTACGCTCATCAGTTGCTAGGCATTTAGGTATTGAACACCTATACAACCCGGATACCCTGGTAACACCCACTCGAGAAATCGATGCTATTGTAGAGATGATGTTAACAGCCAGTTTTTATTTTGACCAACCACTGACGCTCGATGAAATCTTTGCTTGGCATCGGGCGTTATTTCCCACGGGTTTTAGTGGGTTATATAAAATACAGGCGGGCAGACTTCGAGATGATCGTACAGGTGCCATGCAAGTGGTATCAGGGGGCTATGGTCGCACTAAAGTGCATTTTGAAGCACCAACAGCACAACTACTGCCAGATGAGTTGGCTAAATTTATTGCTTGGTATAATGAGGACCAGCCTGATTTAGATTTGACTATCAAAGCCGGTATTGCGCATTTATGGTTTGTGACCTTGCACCCCTTTGAAGATGGTAATGGGCGTTTAACTCGGGCGATTACCGAGCGTATGCTCGCTAAAAGCGATGGCAGTGGCAGGCGTTTCTATAGTATGTCAGCTCAAATTTTAGCAACTCGGTCAGAGTATTATACGATTTTGGAATCCAC
The DNA here is from genome assembly GCF_013391485.1 of Acinetobacter sp. SwsAc5. Classification (NCBI taxonomy): domain Bacteria; kingdom Pseudomonadati; phylum Pseudomonadota; class Gammaproteobacteria; order Moraxellales; family Moraxellaceae; genus Acinetobacter; species Acinetobacter sp. SwsAc5. The sequence goes on along the minus strand of NZ_JACAXD010000039.1, from coordinate 13,768 downwards.
TCAAAAAGGCTTAACGTCAGTGACAGACTGGTTAGTTTGGTTTTTACAAACGCTCGATCAGGCTTTAACCACAGCACTCACTCGTACCCAAAGAACGGTTGATAAAGCCCAATTTTGGCATCGTCATCGGAATACAACGTTTAATGAACGCCAAGTGATGATGATTAATCGATTATGGGGCGACTTCTTTGGTAAATTGACCACCAAGAAATGGGCAATGATGACCAAAACATCAGCAGATACAGCACTGAGAGATATTAATGATTTGGTCGATAAGGGCGTACTGGTTAAATCTGCGGAATCTGGGCGTAGTCAAAGCTATGAGCTAAGCGCTGACGCTGATAGTTAAAATAATTGTTTTTCGTGATTTTGTAAATCAGCGCCAATTCGGCGCTTTTTTATTAGGTTTATTTCACGATAAAGCTAAATAAATCTAAATATGATAAGATGGGGTAATTATCTTTTATCGTGAGAATTTCATCATGAGTTTAATCGGTTATGCTCGAGTATCCACATCGGAAGGGAAACAACTCCTTGATCGTCAAGTTGATGCGTTAACAGAAATCGGCTGTGAGCGAATTTTTGAAGACAAAGCATCGGGCAGTAATTCCCAACGAAAAGGGTTGGATGATTGTCTCAACTATTTGCGAAAAGGTGATGTACTGGTCGTTTTGGATTTGGATAGGTTAGGGCGGTTAGCCAGTGACCTGATTAAATTGATTGATGCACTCGCTGAAAAGGATATTGGCTTTAAAGCCATTAACTCACCGATGGATACCACCACCCCTGCAGGTCGAGCGTTTTTGCAGATTCAAGCCGCCTTTGCTGAAATGGAGCGTAATATTATCCGCCAGCGGGTGAAAGAGGGGATTGCGGCTGCTCGGGCTCGGGGGCGTAAAGGCGGGCGACCCAGAATCATGACGGCTGAGAAACTGCGCTATGCCCAGCATTTAATGGCTGACCAGACTAAAAGTATTCCAGCGATTTGCAAAGAGCTTGGCGATATTCCCAGTAGTACGCTATATCACTATGTAACAGCGAAAGGGGAGTTGAAAAAGGCGGGGCTAGATTTATTAGCACAAGACTAGTTCGCTGCAACCATAAGCAAGTTAACTTGACGGCTCCGTATTTTGCTAATAATATTTATAAAAATGTATTTACAATACTAAAGACATTGAGGTAAAGTAGGTTTAAATGAATTTTTCTTGGGATGAGAATAAGGCTGCCAGTAATCTTGAAAAACATGGCATTAGTTTCGATGAAGCCATGCTCGTATTTGCTGACCCATTTCTTTTGATGAATCAAGATAGAATCGAGAATGGTGAAATGCGATGGCAGAGTATCGGAGAGATTGAAGGTATTGCTGTTATTCTGGCTGCCCATACTTGGTTTGATGATGACGGTGAGGAGTATATCCGTATTATCTCAGCCCGTCCTGCAGATAAAAGGGAAAAGAAACGTTATGAGCAAAATCGTTACTCGAGCTATTGATTTAAGCAATCCACCTAAATTAACTGACGAAGCAAAAGCTCGTCTTGCTAAACTAAATGAGGCAGAGATTGACTATTCTGATATCCCACCATTAAAGGATGATTTTTGGGCAAACGCTGTTAACAATCCGCTGTATAAGCCAACCAAACAAATCGCTACGGTACGCATAGACAGTGACGTATTGCTATGGCTTAAGTCTCAAGGCAAGGGCTATCAAACTCGGATGAATGCTATTTTAAGACAGGCGATGTTAACTGAGTTGGCAGAAACGCATTAGTCACCTATGATATCGGCTAGCCCAAGTTTTTGCTTTAAAGCTAGATTTGTGGGTTTGTTAGACGCTGTTTGATATACGGGTTAATATACGAAAACAGGGGCGATTCGCCCCTGTTTTTTTTGCCTAAATGGGAGTATCTAAAAAACCACCGTTTCTTAGACACTCATTCCATTATAAATTTTGTAAATACTCGACAAAATTCCTTAGCGTACTATTTTTTCCGTTTTCTGTGCTGACCCCTTATAACAATTTTTTCAGCATTTATGATAACAATGTATAATAATTTACACCACTCTCAACACTTTTAGAGGGGGTTGAAACAAAAAAGGCATGAACTTAAACTTTAATCAATGACCAAAAAGATTAGAGAATAAGCCATGCCCATTGATGAATTTATCATTAAAATCTATCTAATGGTAGATGACTACTACAAAAAGATTGTAACAAACCGGCTAAGACAAGGTGGTTACGTACCAAAACTAACCGACAGTGAAATTATTACCATGGAGTTAGTGGGTGAATTTCTACAGATGGACACCGACTCACAAATCCATCAGTATTTTAAACAACACTGGCAAACATGGTTTCCCAATCTAGGCTCATATCCCAACTTTGCCAAGCAGTGCGTCAATTTGTTACAAGTAAAAACTTTGATACAACAGCATATCGTTAAACAGCATGGGCAAGACAACATTCATTTTATTGATGGCTTTCCCATTCCTGTGTGTCAATATGCCAGAGCCTATCGGCATAAAACCTTCAAATATGAAGGTAGCTATAGTTACTGTGCCTCAAAGCAACAAAAATATTTTGGCTTTGAAGGACATTTACTTATTAATCTATCGGGCATGATAACCAATTTTACCTTTGCCTCTGCTAAGATAGATGAAAGATTAGTGGCACCTGATATGCTTGATAATATCAAAGGCTTGTTAGGTGCAGATATGGGCTATATTAGCCCTGATTTATCTGAGTATTGCTTTAAGCGATGTGTTGATTTGCAAACACCGCTTAGAAAAAATATGCCCGATAAGCGACCAATCAGTGTACTTAATCGTCTTAAAAATGCTCGTCGCAATATTGAGACGGTGATTGGTCAGTTATCACAGCGGTTTAATATGCAAAAGGTGAGAGCGAGAGATTTATGGCATTTGTCTCACAGATTTATGCGTAAAATCTTGGCTCATAACTTCTGCTTTGTAATCAATAAACAGTTAGGTAATCCCCCACTTCAGTTTGAGTTGCTTATTCTCTAATCTTTTTGGTCATTGATTAAAGTTTAAGTTCATGCCTTTTTTGTTTCAACCCCGCTTAAAAGTGTTGAGAGTGGGGTATATTGTGATATATTTTACATAACTTTACTATATATCAAAATAAAACAACTTTTTTGATAATAGTGATAATTTTTTTGACAAAAACTGACTCTGCGGAGATGTTGTTATGAACAAAGTATATCGGGTGATTTGGAATGCGTCATTAGGAGCTTGGGTTGCTGTCTCTGAAATTACCAAGTCAAAAGGTAAGAAATCAAATAAAGCGATAAAAAGTGGAGTTCTCGTTTCTTCTCTAGTTTTATTCGCAGGTAATGCAATTGCAGTTCCATATGATGCGGGTGGTGGAACGGCAACAGGAATTGATGCTATTGCCATTGGTGAAAGATCCGATGCATCAGGGATATTATCAATGGCACTAGGTGCAGATTCAGTCGCACAAGGAAATAATTCTGCTGCTATTGGAACAGGGGCTGAAGCCTTAGGAAATGAAAGTTTTGCCGTTGGTCTAAAGGCTAAAGCTGTTGAAAAATACAGCACAGCACTAGGAAATCAGTCTACTGCTGAAAAAGAATTTGATCTTGCTGTTGGCCATAGCGCTATTGCATCAGGTGGCCAAAGCACGGCAGTGGGCTTCATTTCAAAAAGTACAGGGTTTGCTTCTAATGCTATAGGAAATTTTAGTTTAGCAGAAGGAGAATTTTCTACTGCGGTTGGACATGAAGCTAAAGCACAAGCTGATTATACTCTTGCTGCTGGCCATAGCGCTCTTGCATCAGGTGAACAAAGCACGGCAGTGGGCTTCAATTCAGAAAGTACAGGGCTTGCTTCTAATGCTATAGGAAATTTTAGTTTAGCAGCAGGAAAATATTCTACTGCGGTTGGACAAGAAGCACATGCAGCAGCTGATTATACTCTTGCTGCTGGCTTTAGCGCTCTTGCATCAGGTGAACAAAGCACGGCAGTGGGCTTCAATTCAGAAAGTACAGGGTTTGCTTCTAATGCTATAGGAAATTCTAGTTTAGCAAAAGGAAATTTTTCTACTGCGGTTGGACTAGAAGCTAAAGCACAAGCTGATTATACTCTTGCTGTTGGCCATAGCGCTATTGCATCAGGTGGCCAAAGCACGGCAGTGGGCTTCATTTCAAAAAGTGCAGGGTTTGCTTCTAATGCTATAGGAGGTTCTAGTTTAGCAGAAGGAGATTTTTCTACTGCGGTTGGACAAGAAGCACATGCAGCAGCTGATTATACTCTTGCTGCTGGCTTTAGCGCTCTTGCATCAGGTGAACAAAGCACGGCAGTGGGCTTCAATTCAGAAAGTACAGGGCTTGCTTCTAATGCTATAGGAAATTCTAGTTTAGCAGAAGGAGATTTTTCTACTGCGGTTGGACTAGAAGCTAAAGCACAAGCTGATTATACTCTTGCTGCTGGCTTTAACGCTATTGCATCAGGTGAACAAAGCACGGCAGTGGGCTTCATTTCAAAAAGTACAGGGTTTGCTTCTAATGCTATAGGAGGTTCTAGTTTAGCAGAAGGAGATTTTTCTACTGCGGTTGGACAAGAAGCACATGCAGCAGCTGATTATACTCTTGCTGCTGGCTTTAACGCTATTGCATCAGGTGAACAAAGCACGGCAGTGGGCTTCATTTCAAAAAGTACAGGGTTTGCTTCTAATGCTATAGGAGGTTCTAGTTTAGCAGAAGGAGATTTTTCTACTGCGGTTGGACAAGAAGCACATGCAGCAGCTGATTATACTCTTGCTGCTGGCTTTAGCGCTCTTGCATCAGGTGAACAAAGCACGGCAGTGGGCTTCAATTCAGAAAGTACAGGGCTTGCTTCTAATGCTATAGGAAATTCTAGTTTAGCAGAAGGAGATTTTTCTACTGCGGTTGGACAAGAAGCACATGCAGCAGCTGATTATACTCTTGCTGCTGGCTTTAGCGCTCTTGCATCAGGTGAACAAAGCACGGCAGTGGGCTTC
>NZ_JACAXD010000039.1:0-8738 GCF_013391485.1 Acinetobacter sp. SwsAc5 | reverse complement strand
CTATAGGAAATTCTAGTTTAGCAGAAGGAGATTTTTCTACTGCGGTTGGACAAGAAGCACATGCAGCAGCTGATTATACTCTTGCTGCTGGCTTTAGCGCTCTTGCATCAGGTGAACAAAGCACGGCAGTGGGCTTCAATTCAAAAAGTACAGGGTTTGCTTCTAATGCTATAGGAAATTCTAGTTTAGCAGAAGGAGATCACTCTATTGCTTTAGGTAGTAGTGCTAAAGCATCAGCAGCAGATACAGTGGCTTTAGGGACAGGCTCAATTGCTTCTGGTAATAGCGCTATTGCATTGGGCAATAAAGCTCAGGCAACAGGCTCAAACTCTATTAGTATAGGTAAGGGTAATGTTGTCAGCGGCGATAACTCAGGTGCATTTGGTGATCTAAGTAATATTTCTGGAAACAATTCCTATTCACTAGGAAATAATAACACCATTGCTACAGATAATACGTTTGTGGTCGGTAGTGGTGTTACGGTGAATACAGCAGCTAATACCGTAAATGGGAATGTAATTCTAGGAAACTTATCAGCAGATAAGGCATATGTACAGGTATCGAATGGCACAATTAATGGGAAAACCTATAATTATGCAGGTACAGCTGCAGGTGTTGTCAGTGTGGGTGCCGTTGGTGCAGAACGCCAAATAGTGAATGTGGCTCCGGGTGCAATCACTGCAACCAGTACAGATGCGATCAATGGTAGTCAATTGTACGCAACCAATGCAGTTCTAGGTCAAGTAGCAGACGATGCAGCCAAGGCATTAGGAACGACAATTAATCCTGCAACAGGCGGAATTAATGCACCGACTTATATCACGAATAATCCTGTAACAGGTGCACCAACTACAAATAATAATGTAGGTGATGCCATCAAAAATTTAAATTCAGCGGTTAATAGTCCATTGACATTTACAGATGCAACGACAGGTAGTTCAACAAATCCTTTAGGTTCAACATTTAAAATAGAAGGTGATCAAAATATCACGACTGTTGTCTCTCAAGGGCAAGCTAAAATTCAATTAAATCCAGATTTAACAGGAATGAATAGTATTACGCTAGGTAATACGATCTTGAATCAAGGTGGTTTAACGGTTGGTGGTCCAACAGGTCCAAGTATTACAACCAATGGTATTAATGCTGGTGATAAGAAAATCACCAATGTAGCAGCAGGTGATGTCAGTACAACAAGTAAAGATGCGATCAATGGTAGTCAGTTAAATACAGTGAAAGAGACAGCAGAAAAGGGCTGGAACTTTACCGCAACAAACGGTACTACAATATCAGCAGCAGATACTGTTAAACCTGGCGAAACATTAGACTTTGCAAATACAGATGGCAATATCGGTATTACATCTAGGGATAATAAATTAACATTTAATCTTGCAAAAGATATCAAAGTTGACAGTGTGACTGCTGGTGATACGGTTGTGAAGAACGATGGTATTACTATTGTAGGTGGTCCAAGTGTTACCAAAACAGGTATTAATGCAGGTGATAAGAAAATCACCAATGTTTTGGCTGGTGATGTGAATGATGCAAGCAAAGATGCAGTGAATGGTAGCCAGCTCTACAAGACATCATCATCGGTAGCAAATGCTTTGGGTGGCGGGTCTGTCGTTAATCCAGATGGTACAGTTAAAGCACCAAGCTATACAGTGAACAATGCGACTGTCAACAATGTTGGCGATGCGATTAAAGCACTTGATAAAGGTTGGACTGTAAACTCTAACGGTAAGTTAGGTGCAGGCACAGCAGTTAAAGCGGGTGATAAAGTCGATATTGGTGTTGCGACTGGTGAGCAAAACTTGACCACTACAGCTAAAACTGAAAATGGAACAACGGTGATTGGCTTTGAGTTGGCAAAAGACTTGAAAGTTGACAGTGTAAACGCTGGTGGTACAGTGATTAACAATAATGGCTTAAGCTTTGTTGATGCAAATGGGGGCGCTCTAGCAAAAGCACCAAGTATCAAAAAAGATGGCATTGATGCGGGTGGAAATAAAATTACCAATGTTGCTGTGGGTGATGTGAACAAGGACAGCACAGATGCAGTGAATGGCAGTCAATTAAATGCAGTCAAAGAAACAGCAGAAAAAGGCTGGAACTTTACAGCCACTCAAGGTGGTGTAACTTCGCCAAAAGGCAATGTTAAACCAGATGAAACCTTAGACTTTGCCAATACTGATGGAAACATTGATATAGCAGCAGCTGATCACAAACTCAACTTTAACTTAGCAAAAGATATTAAAGTTGACAGTGTGACTGCTGGTGATACGGTTGTGAATAACAATGGTATTACTATTGTAGGTGGTCCAAGTGTTACCAAAACAGGTATTAATGCAGGTGATAAGAAAATCACCAATGTTTTGGCTGGTGATGTGAATGATGCAAGCAAAGATGCAGTGAATGGTAGCCAGCTCTACAAGACATCATCATCGGTAGCAAATGCTTTGGGTGGCGGGTCTGTCGTTAATCCAGATGGTACAGTTAAAGCACCAAGCTATACAGTGAACAATGCGACTGTCAACAATGTTGGCGATGCGATTAAAGCACTTGATAAAGGTTGGACTGTAAACTCTAACGGCAAGTTAGGTGCAGGCACAGCAGTTAAAGCGGGTGATAAAGTCGATGTTGGTGTTGTAGATGGTGAACAGAACTTGACCACTACAGCTAAAACTGAAAATGGAACAACGGTGATTGGCTTTGCGTTGGCGAAAAACTTAGAGTTAGGTCCTAACGGTAGTGTTGCAGCAGGTAATACACGATTCGATCATTCTGGTTTCTGGTTTGCAGTAGACCCATCAAACCCAAGTAGTCCTCGTGATGTCAATAAACCTGCTGTTTTATCGACTGGAATCAGTGCGGGTAATTTGCAGATTGCAAATGTAGCTGCTGGTCAAAAAGGGCAAGATGCAGTTAATCTCGACCAATTACAACAGTACTTATTTAATAGTACGACCTACGATGCAAATGGTAATCTCATTCCAAATCATTACACGATTAATGGCCAAAGCTTTAATACAGTTCAAGGTGCTATCGATGAGTTAGCCAAAGGTTGGAATATTACAGTAAGTGATCTTAAAGGTCAGAACCCGGTAGTAGGTTCAAGCACAGGAACTGGCTCGAATACAGGAACAGGTTCAAACACGACAACAACACCAAGCACAGGAACTGGTGGACTTGCAAATATCCAACCAGGTGATAAGGTCACGATTATTGCTGGTGATAATATTAATATTAATCAGAAACCTAAAGAAAATGGAAATGTCGGTATAGAGGTTTCTGTTGATCCTAATATTGTTGCTAACTCATTAACAACAGGTAAAACTGTAGTGAATAATGAGGGTGTAAAAGTTGGTGATAATGTTCACTTAGGTGATACAGGATTGACAATTGCTAAAGGTCTTACAGGTGATTTAGCGTTTACAGCGAATAAAGTCGATGTAGGTGGTAATAAAGTTGAAAATGTTGCCAATGGTAATATTGCAGCAGACAGTAAAGATGCGATAAATGGTGGACAAATCCATCAAGTGAGTCAGTCCGTTGCAAATGCCTTGGGTGGCAATTCAGTAGTTACCACTGATGGTACTGTAAGCGCACCGACGTATGTTGTGGGTAACCAAGACAAGTCTGTACATAATGTTGGCGATGCTATTACTGAACTTAATAAAGGCTGGACATTGAATGCAGGAAGTAAAGATTTCCAAGTTCAGTCTGGAGATAAAGTCAGCTTGGTAAATACTGATAAAAATATCAATATTACACAAGCAACAGATGGCACTGTTGATTTTGCTTTGGCTGACAGTATTAAAGTCAAAGAAGTCAATGCAGATACAGTCAATGCGGGTACTGTCAAAGCCGATCAGGTGAAAGTTGGTAATGTGACCATTAATAAAGATGGTATCAATGCGGATGGTCAGAAAGTGACAAATGTCGCTGCTGGTAAAGTATCTACTACTTCTACAGATGCAGTGAATGGTTCACAGTTGTATACAACCAACAGCAATACCGCAACTTATTTAGGTGGTGGATCAACTGTTGATGCGAATGGGAATACAACTGCTCCAACATATAACGTGACTGGTGGTTCTTACAATAATGTTGGTGACGCTTTAAGTGCATTGGACAAAGGAGTGACAACCGTTCAGCATAACCTAGATCAAGCGTTTAACTACACCAATAATCGAATCAATAAGTTGGAAGATAACCTTTCAGCAGGCATCGCGGCAACCGCAGCACTTGAGCAAGCTCCTTTTGTTGCTGGTAAATGGACTTATGCGGCAGGTGCATCTTACTACAATGATCAAAGCGCGATTGGTGCAACACTTCGTCGAACAGCAGATAACGGTCGTTGGTCATTGACTGGTGGTGTTGCTGGTGGGACTACGGGAAGTGCACTGTTCCGTGTGGGCATCTCAGGCGTAATCGATTAATCCATTTTAAATAGAAAGAATAGGAGGCATCTTAAAAGATGTCTTCTATTGAAATATCTGAATTATTATTTATGAGATTTAATTAAATGAAAAAGCTATCAATTTTATATAGTGCATTAGTTGGCTTAACTTTGATGCATTCATCCTTTACATATGCTGAAACACCAACAGATCAGGAAGTTTATTTTCCAGAAATTCCGCAGAGCTATTTAAATCAAGTACTGCGTTATGAATATGGCACTGTAGCAAACTTAAGTACAGGTTTAACAAAAGATCAATATCGCCATTTACTTGGTAATCCACAATTTAGCGAAGGCGTGTTCTTTGTTAAAACATGGAATTATGTATTAGATATTCGTGTTCCTAATACACAAGATTATAAACGTTGCCAATTAAGAATTGATTTTGATAAAGAAAATCTAGGAGAACGCTTAAGTTGGAAAGGTGAAAACTGCCAAAATTTAGATGCTCCACAAGTATCTAAAGTTATCGTGCAACCACACGTTGAAACTTTAAGTCTTAATGCTGACGCTTTATTTAAATTTAATGGTTCCAGTCTGAATGATTTATTACCACAAGGTCGTAATGAGCTCAATCAACTGGCCTCTGTGATTGCTACAGGCTATGTAAGTGTTAATCAAATCCATTTGGTGGGACATACAGACAGACTGGGTTCGGAAAGCTATAACTATCAGTTGGGTTTGAATCGTGCCCAAACAGTTCGTAACTATTTGGCACAACAGGGAACACCCGCTGAGGCCATTAGCTTTGCAAGTGCAGGAAAAAGTCAGCCAGTAACTAATGGTTGCTATGATGTTAAGCAGCGTCAGGCTTTACAGGCTTGTTTGCAACCGGATCGTCGTGTTACTGTCCAAATTACCGGTGTGAAAAAACAGTAATAACAGAATTTATTCTACAAAAGAAGACCGTATTCGTATGCGGTCTTTTTTTATGCTTTCCCTTTAGGGCGATGAGTTATAGAATACACACAATTTTTGTAAGCCCCCGACCATCCCCTCTACTGGACTCTTAGATGAAGCGAGATAATGTCCATGATTTTCAGTAAATGGACATTAACATGGCAAGCAACAAACCCAAGCGCAAGACCTACAGTGACGAATTCAAAGAATTTCTAGTACAAGAAGCCGAAATCTCAGGGCGGTCAATTGCCAGTATAGCCAGAGACAACGGCATCAACCAGAACCTATTGCACAACTGGAAACGAGAACAAAAAGCCAAACAAGCCCAAACCGACCAAATACCCGCACTTATTGACAATGACGCTTACCGCAATACACCAACATTCATCCCTGTCAGTATACAGCCGAACCCAAACCATGAGCAAAGCAACGACCATAGCACAGTCAACTCATCAGTCCTAACGGGTATAGAATTACAAATCCCCAGCCACAATGCAATGCCCATAAAACTGACTATTGCCCAAATTGACAATGACAGCCTTATCGAACTACTGCGGGGGCTACAATGAAACCAGGAACGCAGGATTTCTACTGAAAGATCGAATCCATGTACGGTGGTGAGCTTTTCATGCGCTAAAGTGGGTCCGAAACCATGCAGTTGATCCGAAACAATATTGAGGCACTTGAGTCTGAGCTCTTCAGGAAGCCTGGAATTGCTGATTTGGCCACGTGCAGCATGTGCTAATGCAGCTGGGCCTTGAGCTTTGTATTTTTGCAATAAACGTCTGATCTGACGTTCTGAAATATGAAGTAGCTGAGCAGCTTGGGACTGGGTTATGCGTTGATCACAGATTTCTTGCAAGACCGACAATCGTTTAAGTTCTTTATCCGACATAGACACCAACATATCAAACCGTCCGCTAAGAAAATTGCAAAAGTGCATATTCTAAAAGCGGACATTTTTACTTTGGAGAAACCGGACATTTCTATTTTGGAGTTACAAGTGTACTTCGTATAATAGAGATTATGTTAAATGGGTGGATTATTTTCATTAATGATCCCAAAAGCTTTTCTCCATGCCTGAGGGCTGGTGCCATATTTTTCACGAAAATTTTTTCTAAATGACACGGTATTATTAAAACCTGAAAGCTCGGTTATCTTTTCGATAGACAAGTTTGTCGTTTCTAAAAGTTCACAACTTAATCTGATTCTTTCAGTATTCAGCCAATCGACTAGGGTCATGCCTGTCGCTTTCTTAAAATGCCGTGTGAACGTCCTGCGTGTCATATGTGTCCGTTCAGCGAGGCTTTCAATATTATGTTGTAAAGCTAAATTCTTTCTTAAAAAATCAAGTAATACATTAATTTGTGCATCTTGGCTCGATTCTGCGACTGGCTGTTCAATAAACTGAGCTTGCCCACCTTCACGGTGAGGCGGGATCACCATTACTCTAGAGACTTTATTCGCAATTCGTGCATTATAGATTTCTCGTACCAAATATAGGCAGCAGTCTAATGCTGCACCTGTTCCAGCAGAGGTTACAATCCTTTGGTCTTCTACATACAGGGCATCATGATCAAGTTGAACCTGTGGAAACCGCTCACTGAAATCTTGTTCAGCCATCCAGTGCGTAGCTGCTTTTTTATGGTCAAGTAAACCAGCATATGCCAGTGCATAAGTTCCATAGCATAACCCTACAATTCTAATTCCAGTCTGATATGCACAATTTAGGGCATCGATAAGTACTTGTTCAGGCTCGTGATTAAAATCATCCCACCCAGGAATAATAATAAGATCCGACTCTTTAATGAGCTCGACCCCACCATCAGGGATAATCATCATAGACTGTTCTGTTGTTACGGGCTGGCCATCTATAGAAAAAATTTTCAGATCAAATAAGCGTTTATCTTCAATCTTGATATTGAAAATGATATGGGGGATAGAGAAGTGAAATGGATTTATATTGGGATAAACGAACAATCCAATCACTGGTATAGCCATTCGATCTACCTCTCTAAAATAATAAATATAGCATGTTGTCCCAATAGTTTCGATGATTGTCCTTAAGGACAATTTTATTGCTTAATTTTTCCTATCATGATTCGAGTATGACTAAATGATTGGATCTGGAACATGAATAAAATTTTAAGTAGCTCTGTTATTGCACTCTCTCTGGCAATGGCTTCAGTCCATTTATATGCGAATGATAAGGTGGTTCAGCGAGATACTTCTAAAGTTACGCATATACAAGAAATTCGCAATGCAACGATTAAAGTAACCTATGCTGATACGACTTTTTTAATTGACCCAATGTTTGCTAAAAAAGGATTCTATGAAGGTTTTCCTGATACTCATCGTAGCTATTTACGGAACCCATTAGTCGATTTGCCTATCAAGCCCGAAACGATTTTAGAAGGTGTAGATGCGGTAATCGTGACCCATACCCATTTAGATCATTGGGATGATGCAGCACAAGCGACTATTCCGAAAAACATGCCGTTGTTTGTACAGAATAAAGAAGACCAGAAAATCATTCAGTCACAAGGCTTCAAAGATGTTCGTGTATTAACTCAAGCGACCTTTGAAGGGATTAAGCTCACTAAAACTGGTGGTCACACGGTACTGATGCCATGTACCGTATTCCTAAGCTTAAAGCTGGATTAGGTGAAGCAATGGGTGTGGTATTTGAAGCTGCTGGCCATGAAACTGTTTATGTGGCAGGAGATACCATCTGGCGTTCTGAAGTTGATCAAGCGATTCAAACATTTAAACCTGATGTGATTGTCTTGAATACAGGTAACGCCTTGGTTGATGGCTTTAAAGAATCCATTATTATGGGCAAAGAAGATACTTATCATGCAACTCAGAAAGCACCAAATGCTAAAGTGGTTGCTGTTCACATGGATGCAATTAACCACATGTCGGTAACACGTGCTGAGCTTGCAGATTACGTAAAGGACAAAGGAATCCAAGATAAGGTTTTAATTCCTATCGATGGTGAAACGCTTTCTTTCTAAAGTAACTTAAAGAAATGGAATACTTCCACTTCTTTAAAAACCTAAGTAGAACAAAACAAATATTAGTTAAGTAAAGGAACAGATATGTCAAAATCAGCTTTATTAGTTATCGACTTACAAAATGAATATCTACCTACAGGTAAATTACCCTTAGTAAATATTGAACAAGCTGCTGCTAATGCAGTGAAAGTAATTGCGAAGGCCCGTCAACAGGGTACTCAAGTGATTCATGTCCAACAGAGGTGGATCAGGAAATTTGAACAACACTTATAAGTGATATTTTGCTCCCCAAATGATGTTATAAACATCAATATATGGAGTATTTTATGACACGTAGACCAAGAAGAAATCATTCAAATGAC
>NZ_JACAXD010000038.1:0-18594 GCF_013391485.1 Acinetobacter sp. SwsAc5 | reverse complement strand
TGTTCAAATGGCGATTCAGCGTTTAATTGGTTTTGGGAAAAAAGAAGAGTTTAAGGAAATTTTGGCAATTTTAAGAAAGCAGAATCCTGATAGGATAAGGGTTCTGTGAAATTTGTCGTGTACAGAGCAAGTTGATATTCTTGTTTTATAAAGTAGATACTGTGATGATGTATGGACAGGTTATGTCATTATTTTTAGATTTTTCTATGGAAATTTAAAATAACATCATTGGTTTATGAGGGAGAAATAAGTTAATGATTGTATAATATTGAATTTTGCTTAATCTATATACAAATAACTAAATTTGTTATAGTGCTATTTTATTGAAAATAAGAATAAGGAATAAATAGACCTTGCGAAAGTCGTTATTGCAAGTTAATTCGGTTTACCAGTGCAGCGATTAAGTTAATGCGTAAACCGAATCTTTTTCGTCTATTTCGATAGCGTTCACTTAATATTCTAAATGTTTTCAATTGACTATTGATGTGTTCCATCACAGAATTTGTGGATCATGAACGACGTGCCATGAGTACCGATCATCGTCTGGACTCTGCTTGGTTTGGTGCAGGTGCTGCGTTAAAGCAGCGTGGACTGGAGCAGGCGCTTAGTGGTTTAAGTTTCATTTAAACCAGTGCTATTACAATAATGGTCAAGAGTCATGCAGATGATTCTTCTCCAGTGAAAACACCCCTTTTGCCACATCTCCAGATGTGGCTTTTTTTATGCCGAAAATTTTACTGACCTCACTAGTTATAAGAATCAAAGCATGAATCAGATTGCACCGATAAATACCTCTCAACTCCCTCATTTCCTAATTCCGAATGAGATGAATGAATCAAATACCGTAGCTAAACGAACAGTGACCGCGAAACGTTTAGCCAATACTAAAAATATGGATTACCAGGAATGGCTAGAAGTGCGTAAGCAAGGGATTGGCAGTAGTGATGCCGCAACCGCATGTGGATTGAATCCCTACATGTCGATGCTTGTTAGCGGCAATGTAAAAATGACCCCCCAACAGCATTTGAAAATTGACCCCCTTGGTTAATATAGTGGTCTTTTTGGACTGCTCAACATGTTAACTTTGGAGCAACATCCATGTCCATCGCCTGATTTATGTCCATTGGCTCAAGGAGGGAACTGTAAGCCCTATGGGCGTTTGCATGTGAACTTGGATGAATCCGATGAATTTGGAACTTTTATCTTTAGAACTACAGGGTTTAACAGTATTCGGACTTTAGCAGCTCGACTGAGTTATTACCATGCAGCATCAAATGGTTTGTTGTCTTGCCTCCCATTGCAGTTGATATTGCGGGGCAAGAGTACGACACAGAGTTATCGTCAGCCAGTGTATTACGTGGATCTAACTTTAAGGGAAGGGATTAGCTTGAATGAAGCGATTATTCAGGCGAAGCAAATTGATGAACAGAGCAAGCAGGCGGGGTTTTATCAGGAGGCGGTGGATTTTACGGCCAGGCAAGGTTTTGCCAATACTAAGTTTGAAATCCAGAGTGAGGAGGGTATGGGTGTGCTAGAGGAGTTTTATACTGAAGATGAACCTGAGCAAATCCAGCCTGAACCGAAAACTAACGCAAAGCCCAAACTCAATCAGAGAGAGGGTTTTGTACAGGGTATTCAGCAGGGTTTAAAGCAATCCGTACAGTCACTGAACTAGGTTTGCATAGACTGTGTATGAATAGCATTTTATCGCTATGCAATATGGGAGCCTCGGCTTCCTTATTTTTTTGCTTAATTAGCAATCACGATACAGACTTCAAAAATCGAGATCAGCAAATTTAACTCATTATAGAAATCTTTGATATTGTTTGAATACATTGTTCTTGATAAGACATCTATGTATTATTTTGACAATTTACACCCTGTACTTGTTAAGTATGAGCAATCAGCATGAGTGAACAAATAATGACAGTCAAGGATGTCGCATCGTATCTAAAACTCAACGAGCGTACAGTTTATCGTATGGCCACTTCTGCAAAAATCCCAGCTTTCAAGGTTGGAACCTCTTGGAGGTTTAAGCGAGAAGATTTAGAAAAATGGATTGAAGAACAGAAAAATAATAAACTGCAGTAAGGGGCTCAGATGTGTTAATCGATAACAAAACAAGTGGCTACGTTGGTAATGAACTCAAAAAGCGTATCTTTGATGGCTCGAAGTTGTCTGTCTTATCGAGTCTATTTACTCTATACGGTTTTTCAACGCTTAAACAAGAACTTAAACAAATTCATTCTGCACGAATTTTGCTGACCAATTGGAATATACCTACGTTACAGACACTGATTGGCACAGATGCAGAAGTGCGATTATTGAATCAGTTACAACAAAAGCGTATAGCGATTGAATTTTCACAGTGGTTGAGCAGCAAGGTCGATGTGAAAGCCAGCCTAATAAATCAGCCCGGTCAGAACCTTATTCATCTCGATTCTATTGATCAAAGTTTTGCTATCCACGGCACTGCCACTTTTTCCCCTATTGGTCTGGGAGAAGTACGTTCAGATACTTTGCAAATGAATATTGGGCTTTCAGACACAGAAAGCACTAAGCAGTTGCTCTCATGGTTTGATAGTGTTTGGAATGAGGCACATAGTGCACGTGAGATTAAAAATGAACTGATCGCCAAACTAGATTACATTGCAGCGGATCAACCTGCTAGCTTTATCTATTTCCTGACGCTTTTTCATATCTTTAAAGACTTCCTTGAAGATATCGATGAAGAAAACATTATTCGCAGTAAAACAGGTTTTAAAGATACTCTAGTATGGAATAAACTTTATAAATTTCAGAAGGATGGTGTTCTTGGAGCAATTGATAAACTTGAAAAACATAATGGCTGTATCATTGCAGATAGCGTAGGCTTGGGTAAAACCTTCGAAGCCTTGGCTGTGATTAAGTATTATGAGCTCCGAAATGATCGTGTTCTGGTGTTATGCCCTAAAAAACTCCGTGATAACTGGACCATGTACACGGTCAATGACAAGAGAAACCTGCTTGCGCCAGATCGGTTTAACTATGATGTACTCAACCATACAGATTTAACTCGCCCTAAAGGTTATTCAGGCGAAATTAACCTGGAAACCCTTAATTGGGGTAACTACGATCTTCTTGTGATCGATGAATCGCATAATTTTCGTAATACCCCCAGTAAGGCAAAAGGAAAAAGTCGTTATGAGCGATTGATGAATGACATCATTCGTTCTGGTGTTAAAACTAAAGTACTTATGTTATCGGCTACACCAGTAAATAACCGCATGAATGATCTAAAAAATCAGGTCGCATTTATCACTGAAGGTCGTGATGATGCTTTTATTGATCATGGGATTAAGAATATTGATTCTACTTTGCGACTTGCTCAAATGCAGTTTAATCAATGGGTGAAGGAGCCAGCAGCAAACCGTACGACTGCATCTTTGCTGGATATCATGAGCTTTGACTACTTCAAGCTTCTTGATATTGTTACTATTGCTCGTTCGCGTAAACACATTGAAAAATATTACGGTACAGCGGATATCGGTAGTTTCCCGACACGATTACCTCCCAAAAATATATATGCTGATATCGATGCTTCTGGTGAGTTTCCACCACTCAAAGAAGTGAATAAAACTATCCGGAGATTATCTCTTGCAGGTTACTCACCACTTAAGTTTGTGCGTGATGCCAAAAAAGCAGAATACGCTCGTCGTTATGACCAAGCAGTTGGTGGAGGTAAAGGAGTTTTCAAACAAATAGACCGTGAAGAAAGCTTGATTCACCTTATGCGTGTAAACTTGCTTAAACGGATGGAGAGTTCTATTCATTCTTTTACGCTTACAGTGACTAAATTACTGCAGCAGGTAAATCATCTTCTTGCAAAAATCGATGCTCATGAATCCGAAGAGGTGGAAGCACTAAGTATTGAAGATATTCAAGACGTTGAGTTGGAATTGACTGAGCTGGAAGCCTTCATGATTGGCAACAAAACCAAGGTGCTGCTACAGGATATGGATTTGATCCGTTTCCGTCAGGAACTTGAAGCTGACCAGATCTTCCTGACGAGCATTGCCGAAACTGCGAAAAATGTTTCAGCCTCCAGAGATGCCAAGCTTGAGTTGCTTAAAAAAACTATTCATAACAAAATCCAAAACCCACTGAACCCAGGTAATAGAAAAGTTATCGTCTTCACTGCCTTTGCCGATACAGCACAGTATCTTTATGGAAACCTTGCACAGTGGGCACAAGAAGAACTGAATATTCACAGTGCACTAGTTACCGGCGGCGGAACGAATAAAACTACGATTACTGGATTTGGGTCTGATCTCAATAGCATACTCACTGCTTTTTCTCCTGTATCCAAAGAGCGACATAAAATTGATCCTGAAGCGACGACTGAATTGGATTTGCTGATTGCCACTGACTGTATTAGTGAAGGTCAAAACCTTCAGGATTGCGATACCTTGATTAACTACGATATTCATTGGAACCCAGTGCGCATTATCCAGCGCTTTGGCCGAGTTGATCGCTTAGGTAGTAAGAACAATCAGATTCAGTTGATTAACTTCTGGCCTAATATGGAACTAGATGAATACATAAATCTAGAGGCAAGGGTCTCTGGGCGAATGGTGTTGTTGGATATCTCCGCTACTGGCGAAGAGAACGTCATCGATGAAAGTACCACAGAGATGAATGACTTAGAGTACCGTCGTAAACAACTCCAGCAATTGAAAGATGTAGTAGTTGATCTGGAAGATATGAGAGGTGGTATTTCGATTACCGACTTGACCCTAAATGACTTCCGTATGGATCTGTCGAGTTATATGGGGAAAGCGGGTAACCTTACTCTATTGGAGCAAGCTCCATTTGGCCTGTATTCAGCTGTTAGCATTGATGCTGATCTTGCCGAAGATGGTATTAAACCAGGTGTAATCTTTTGTTTAAAGAATATCCGCAATGGTAAAGAAGCCATTCAGGTTGATGAAAACTACCCATTGGCACCATACTTTTTGGTGTATGTGGTAGATGATGCTGTCGTTGAGCTCAACTTTACCCAAAGTAAGAAAATACTAGATTTACTTAAACGTCAGGCATTTACCCATAGCGTACCGGATCAGGCAGCCATTTCAGTAGTGAATAGTCTTACCCGTCAGGGAAGGGATATGGCACATTATCAACACCTGCTTGCTACTGCAGTTGACAGTATTGCTGGTAAAAGCGAAGAGAAAGGCATTGAAAGCCTATTCACTAAAGGTGGAACGGTACTTAGTGCAACTTCCAGTCAGGGCATCGAGGACTTTATCGTGGTCTCTTATTTGATTTTGGCAGAAGCAGAAAAAGTCATTGGAGTATCAGGTGGGGGTTCAAATGGCTGAGTTAAATATCGGGCTACCCCACTTTGAGGCATTCTTGAACACACTTGGTGTGCCGGACAGTTGCTTGCTTAACAAGCCATTGTACAAAAAGATGTTTCTTGAACATACCGAGCTTGATGCCAAAGACAAAAAAGCCCTGAAAGACAATGTGGAAAAGATTCGCTGGTTATACACTTTAAAGCCTAGCACGATCAATATAGCGCCTTACAGCGATGAGCTGCGTGACTATAGCGAATTGGCAGTGTTGCATGTCGAGATCAATGAAACAAAGCATGCTGAACGAATTGCTCATTTTATCAATCGTGCCATTCCTTACCCGTTGATCATTTTCTTTACCGCAAATCAAGAAGGCAAAGAATATCTTGCCTTGTGCTTGGCAGATAAAAGATTAAATAAAGCCGATAAAGAAAAGTGGGTGATAGAAGAACAGCTTTTAGCCCCATGGCTGGTACTGGATGAGAGTACTGAGGTAAATCAGGCTTTCTTAAACAGCTTGCAGCTAGCTACGTTACCATTTTCGAACTTTTGGCAAGTTTATCAGGCCTTGAGCCATCGAGTAATTTCTCTTAAATGTGCCGAAATAACAGGTAGATATCACCTGGGACAAGATGCTGATAAAAGTCAGCAACAGCGTGAAAATCTGCAACAGTATCAACAGATACAGTTAGAGATTAAAAAATTACGTGGACAGATTAAACAAGCAGCGTTTAACCAGCAGGTTGAACTAAATACTCAAATTAAAAAACATGAACAAGCACTCAAACAACTCACTGAATGCTTGTAATCACAGAGGTTGAATCGTGGGAAAAATTATTCCAGAAATGGACAGTAAAACAATGGATATCGTGGCTGAAAATGTGAGCAAGCTTAAAGAGCTGTTCCCAGAGGCTTTCACTGAAGGCAAGGTAGATTTTGAAGCATTAAAAGAAGTGCTGGGTGAATATGTCGATGGGCGTGAAGAACGTTACAGCTTTACCTGGAATGGTAAAAGCAAAGCCCGGATGATTGCTCAAACATCAAGTGCTGGAACCTTGCGCCCTTGCAAAGATGAGTCTGTTGATTGGGAAACCACAAAAAATCTTTTCATTGAGGGCGATAACTTAGAGGTACTTAAACTCTTACAAAAGAGCTATCACAAAAAAGTCAAAATGATCTATATCGACCCACCGTATAACACGGGGAGCGACTTTGTTTATAAAGATAACTTTAAAGACAATATTAGAAACTATAAAGAAATTACCGGCCAGGTTGATAGTGAAGGTCTAAGCTTATCCAGCAACCCGGAAACCAGTGGACGCTATCATACTGATTGGTTAAATATGATGTATCCACGGCTGAAGCTTGCCCGAAACCTGCTGAAGGATGATGGAGTTATTTTTATCAGTATTGATGACAATGAAATTGATAATCTCAGAAAGCTTTGCTCTGAAATATTTGGAGAAGAGAATTTTGTTTCAGAGCTGGTTTGGAAAAGCGGAAGAACAGCCGCAGCACACTTTACCAATGAACACGAATATATTCTTTGTTTTGCAAAGGATAAACCAAAATTGCCATTGTTTGAATTTACAGGTGAAGCAAAAATATCGGATAGGGCTATTAAAAGGCCAACCATAAAAAATCCTGTTTCGTCTATAACATTTCCGGCAGGTATAGACTTCGAGTCTGAAGACAAAGTGTTTCCGTCTGAGTTTGGAGGCGGAGAGCCTGTTAAAATTATTGAAGGTGTTTTTGAATCGAAAAACGGGAAGTTGGCATCAGAAGTCACTATTGAAGCTGCATGGACAATGAAGGATATGATTGAAGGCTGGATTGATGGCCATGACGTGTTTGACCAAAAAGGTCAAAAAGTTAATAGATTCTTTTTTAAGGGTAATGGCGTTCTGCAATATGAAAAACAGAAAGGAACAGTTCACCCTAAATCTATTATAGAAGGCTTTACTACCAAACAAGGTGGTAATGAGATTGCCGCTCTTTTAGGGAAGAACTACTTTGACTTCCCAAAACCCAGGGGGCTTATTGAGGCCTTGCTTGATGTAGGGTCAGGAAATTCTGACATTGTTTGTGATTTTTTTGCGGGCTCTGGAACGACTGGGCATGCTGTGCTCAACAAAAACCTAGAAAATGGCACTAACAATAGATTCGTCTTAGTTCAGCTACCAGAAGCATGTGACTCTAAAGCAGATGCCATTTCTGATGGCTACAAGACCATTGCCGAAATCAGCAAAGAACGCATCCGTCGCGCTGCTGCCAAAATCAAAGAAGAAAACCCTGATTACCAAGGCGACCTCGGTTTTAAAGTCTTCAAACTCGACTCCACTAATATCAAGCCTTGGGAGCTGGATTTTGATCTGACGGAGCAGGATCTGGAGGATCAAATATCCAATATCAAGCATGGCCGTAAAGAAGAAGATGTGCTCTACGAGGTGCTGCTGAAGTACGGCCTGGACCTAACCTTACCGATTACTGAGCACAGTGTGGCTGGCCAAAAAGTATTTGATATTGGTATGGGCGCGCTGATGATCTGTCTGTCGGATGATATTTCCCTTGAAGTAGTCGAAGGCATTGCCAAATTGAAGGAAGAGCTTAACCCGGAAATTATGCGGGTGGTATTTAAAGACTCAGGCTTCGCCGATGATGTTGTTAAAACCAATGCAGTTCAGATTCTGAAGCAGGTTGGCATCGAAGATGTAAGGAGCCTGTAACATGAAGATCCAATTCGATGCGAATCTTGATTACCAAGCACAAGCCATAGAATCGGTAACCAGTGTGTTTTCTGGACAAGAAATTTGTCAGACTAATTTTACCGTTGCATCATTGCAGTCTTGGGAAGAAGGTTCACTGTTTTATGGAAAAGAAGAAAACAGTTTAGGTATTGGTAATCGCCTAAGATTATTGGATGAAGATATCCATGCCAATATCCGCAAAATTCAGCTGAAAAATGGCTTAGCACCCTCTGAATCATTCGACTCAAAAGGCGGCATACACTTGACCGTTGAAATGGAGACTGGTACCGGTAAAACTTATGTTTATCTGCGTACTATCTTTGAAATGAACCGCCTGTATGGCTTTACCAAGTTCATTATCGTAGTACCTTCGATTGCAATTAAAGAAGGTGTTCAGAAGTCATTAGAAATCACTGCGACCCATTTTAAAGAGCTGTATGAAAACGTTGCTTTTGATTATTTTACCTATGATTCTAGCAAGCTGTCAGATGTAAGAAATTTTGCGACCAGTCCTGATATCCAGATCATGGTGATTAACATTGATGCTTTCCGTAAAAGCTTCAATGACCCTGAGCAAGAAAATAAAGCCAATATTATTCACAGGGCTCACGACCGCATGACTGGGGCTAAACCGATTGAGTTTATCCAGCAAACCAACCCTATTGTAATTATCGATGAACCTCAAAGTGTAGATACCACGGACAAAAGTAAAGAAGCGATTGCCTCGCTGAACCCGATGTGCACCATGCGCTATTCTGCTACCCACGTGGAAAAGCATCACATGCTCTACAAATTGGATTCAGTAGATGCTTATGAGCAAAAGCTGGTGAAGCAGATTGAGGTAGCGGGGGTTGAGGTCAAGGATGGTCACAACCAAGCCTATATCAAGCTATTAAGCGTGGATAACAAGAAAAGTCCGATTAGTGCAAAAATAGAAATTCACGGGCGCTTAAAAGATGGCAGCATTAAAGCGAAAACCGTTACAGTCACCAGTGGTGCTGACCTGCTGGATGCTAAATACAGTGGTGGTCGTGATATTTATGATGGCTATATCGTTGAGGATATCTATTGTGAGCAAGGCAACGAGTACATCAGCTTTACTAGCAAACCTGATATTTTAAAGCTGGGCCAGGCGATTGGAGAGGTTGATCCTGATGAGTATAAGCGCCTGCAAATCCGAAAGACCATTGAGGAGCATCTGGATAAAGAGATGCGCTTGCGTCCTCAGGGTATCAAAGTATTGAGCTTGTTCTTCATCGATAAGGTGGCCAACTATCGCTGGTACGATGAAGAAGGAAATGCTCAGAAAGGTAAATTTGCTCTGATGTTTGAAGAGGAATATGCCAAAGCTATACGCAAGCCTAAATACAATCAGCTCTTTGAGGGAGTAGATCTAGATACTGCTGCTGATGGTGTTCATAACGGCTACTTCGCCATTGATAAAAAGAAAGACTCGTCTGGTAATGAAATGGTGAAGGATACATCCGGCACAACAGCTGCAGATGAAGGTGCCTATAACCTGATCATGAAAGACAAGGAAAAGCTGCTTAGTTTTGATTCCAAGCTAAAATTTATTTTCTCACACTCAGCATTGCGAGAAGGTTGGGACAACCCTAACGTCTTCCAGATCTGTACGCTGAATGAAACTAATTCCGTAATCAAAAAACGCCAAGAAATTGGTCGTGGTCTACGAATCTGTGTCAATCAAGATGGTGAGCGGGTTCATGGCTTTGAGGTTAATACACTGACTGTGATGGCCAATGAGTCTTATGAGCAATTCGCGGAGAAACTGCAGAAAGAAATCGAGCAAGAAGAAGGGATTAAATTCGGTGTAGTAGAACACCATCTCTTTGCCAATATTGTAGTTCCAGTCGATGAATACAGTCATGAGTATCTTGGTGTTGATGCCTCCAAAAAGCTTTGGGAACATCTGCAAGCAACTGGATATATTGATATCAAGGGTAAAGTTCAGGATTCTCTGAAAACTGCATTGAAAAGTGGTGATCTCAATTTGCCGGAAGAATTCAAGGCACACACACCACAAATTGCTGCAGTGCTGAAGAAAGTTTCCGGTAACCTTAATATCAAAAACCGAGATGACAAGAAAAAAGTGTCACTGAATAAAGCGGTATTTTTAAGCCCTGAGTTTAAAGAACTGTGGGATCGGATCAAATATAAAACGACTTTCCGAGTAGATTTTGACGTAGATGCACTGATCTCAAAATGCGCGGAAGAGATTAAGTCCAACCTACAGGTCGGTAAAGCCCGTTTTATCTATCGCAAGGCTAAAACCGAGATTAACCGTGGTGGTGTTCATACAGAGCAGATTCAGGAAACAGCCAGCGTCTATGAATCACGTTCATTTGAACTGCCGGATTTAATTACCTATCTTCAGAACGAAACTAATCTGACTCGTCGCACAATTGTTAAAATCATCAAGGAAAGTGGCCGCCTAGAATCTTTTAAAAACAATCCACAAAAATTCATCGAACAGGTCGCAACCATTATTCAGCACCAGATGCGTCTCTTTATGGTCGATGGAATCCAGTATCACAAAATTGGTGATGATCAGTTTTATGCACAAGAGTTATTCAGTGATAACGAATTGTTTGGCTATCTCCAGAAAAACATGGCCGAAAGTCAAAAGTCGGTTTTTGATTATGTGGTGTACGACTCTGATATTGAGCTGGAATTTGCGAATGCATTTGAGCGAAGTGATGATATCAAGCTTTATGCAAAGCTTCCGGATTGGTTCAAAATCGATACTCCATTAGGAACTTATAATCCGGATTGGGCAGTTCTTATTGAAGTGGATGGAAAAGAGAAGCTTTATTTCGTGGTTGAAACCAAGAGTACGCTATTCACTGATGCCCTTCGCCCAATCGAAACAGCCAAAATTGCATGTGGTAAAGAACATTTCAAAGCGCTTGGTAATGATGTTGAATTCACTTTTACAAAATCATTTGACGATTTTTCGGGGGAATATGTCTAAGTTGGTTGTTAAAAGTAATTACTAATCAATAATATAATATTTATTTAAGTCCTCACTTAATTAGTGAGGACTTAAAGTTTATAGAAATAAATTAAGAAATCATATTGTTATAGCTTTCGAATATTCATACTTAAAGTTTTTATGACTCCTAGTAAGTCAGGAGGATGATGGAAGTGTGCAAGTTGATATAGTATTGAAATATGCAAGCAACTATTTTTGGACTTTAGTAAATACTTCTATGGAAAATCACTAACTTTTAAGAATCGAGACACAAATACAAGAACTATAAATCTGCTACAATTACGCCAATTTTAAGTTATCACTTCACTGGCTTGATACACATTCACAAGTGTGTACAAAACTGTGTACATATTGAAGATTTCCCTTATGTTTAAAGATCAATTAGCTAGAGAAGTAGCGGCTCGCAGAACTTTTGCTATTATTTCCCACCCCGATGCTGGTAAAACCACCATGACAGAAAAACTGCTGTTATGGGGACAAGCCATTCAAGTTGCAGGGATGGTAAAAAGCCGTAAGTCAGATCGTGGCGCAACATCTGACTGGATGGAAATGGAAAAAGAACGTGGTATTTCCATTACAACTTCGGTGATGCAATTCCCGTATAAAGACAAAATGATTAACCTGCTCGATACCCCAGGGCACGAAGATTTCTCTGAAGATACTTACCGCACTCTAACTGCGGTGGACTCTGCACTGATGGTGATTGATGGTGCGAAAGGTGTCGAAGACCGTACCATTAAATTAATGGATGTGTGTCGTATGCGTGACACACCCATCATTTCATTCGTCAACAAAATGGACCGCGAAATTCGTGAACCATTAGAGTTGTTGGATGAAATTGAAAATGTCCTCAAAATTAAGTGTGTGCCAATCACTTGGCCAATGGGTACAGGGCGTGATTTCGCAGGGGTGTTTAACCTCATCGAAGAAAAGTTTTATGTGTACAAATCAGGTTTTGGTTCAACCATTCCTGAAATTGAAGTACGTGATGGCTATAACCATGCAGATTTACGTGAAAAAGTAGGTGAATTGGCATGGGCGGCATTTGAAGAATCACTTGAGTTGGTACAAATGGCGAATGAGCCTTTAGACCGTGAAGAGTTTTTAGCGGGTCGTCAAACACCAGTGCTATTTGGTACTGCTTTGGGTAACTTCGGTGTAGATCATGTATTGAATGCATTCAGTGAATATGCGCCGCCGCCAAAAGCACATCCAACTCAAGACCGTATTGTAGAAGCCAATGAAGAAGGCTTTAGTGGTTTTGTTTTTAAAATTCAGGCCAATATGGATCCGAAGCACCGTGACCGTATTGCTTTCATGCGAATCTGTTCAGGCAAGTATGAAAAAGGCTTAAAAATGAAGCATGTACGTATTGATAAAGATGTACGTATCAGCGATGCCTTGACCTTCTTGGCAGGTGACCGTCAGCACCTCGAAGAAGCTTGGCCGGGCGACATTATTGGTCTACATAACCACGGGACGATTCAAATTGGCGATACCTTCACTTCGGGTGAAAAGTTGCAATTTACAGGGATTCCGCACTTCGCACCTGAAATGTTCCGTCGTGTACGCTTGAAAGACCCATTGAAGTCCAAACAGCTGCAAAAAGGCCTTAAAGAGCTTTCAGAAGAAGGTGCAACGCAAGTCTTTATGCCACAAAACAGCAATGATTTAATCGTAGGTGCTGTTGGTGTGCTACAGTTTGAAGTCGTCGCCTATCGCCTGAAAGAAGAATACAAAGTCGATTGTATTTACGAGCCTGTCAGCATCAACACGGTACGCTGGGTGTCTTGTGCCGATGAGAAAAAGTTTAACGAATTTAAGAAAAAAGCCCACGATCAGTTGTCTGTCGATGGTGGTGGTCACTTAACTTATCTCGCGCCAAGCCGTGTGAATTTACAGTTAATGCAAGAGCGTTACCCTGACATTGAGTTTAGAAACACGCGCGAGCACTAAGCCGTTGCTAATGTTTGATCTGGCAGGTGCGATCAGCGTAGCGTAGATGAATGTTCAGCGTGGCTAAAAGTTTCAAAATTAAAACAGCTTCTTTAGGAAGCTGTTTTATTATGGGGGCGGTAAAAGATTAAAGATTATTTTTGATAAGTGAATTGGGGAAATCATGCAGCAAAAATCGGTTTATCTGGGTGCAATTTTGAGCGGGATGGTTTTGCTTAGCGCCTGTGACTCATCTAAACAAGATCAAAACTCAGATGAGCAAACGTCTATTTTTCAGAAAGATCAAGCGGATGTTTTACCGTATTTGAATATCAAGCAACAGGCAGCAGAAATTGCCTTGCCATTTTGTGAAAATAAAAACTGCATTGAATTAGAGGTACAAACTTTAAATACCCAAGATACATGGCTCAACAGTTGGATTGCAAAAAATCAGGCCATGGTGATTCAAGATCAAATTGGCTTAAAACAAAACATGAGTTTGCAGCAAGCCGTAGATGCCTATGTGAAAAAATCCGATGCTTGGCAGGCACAATTAGATCAAAATAAAGCTTATGAATTGGCGATGTACACCCGTATGGCATATCAACGCAATCAATATGTTTTGTTGCAAGTCGGGGTAGATAGCAAACAGGAAGGCACGCAGGTCAAAGAACGCTATTATTTCTTTGTGGCAGATCGGAAGCAGCAAAAAGCCTTGTCTGTTTTAGATGTGATTGATGCCAAACAACAAACCCGTATGAATACTTTTGTACAGCAGGCCTATCAGGATTGGCTCAAAACACAAAGCAGTGACGTGCAAAAAGCAGCACCTGCCAAATTATACTGGGGGCAGGCAGATTGGTTTTTTGATGATCAGGGCTTAGGATTGCATTATCGCACCCATGAAATTGTCAAAGATGGCACGCAGTTAGATATTTACCTAAGCAAAGCACAAACACAACAAGTTTTAAAAGCAGACATCTATCCATCTATGTTTTAGTAGGTGAGTACGGTGACAAGCAAAAATAGATGAAATCAAGGTTGGATTCATGTTGAAAAATAAAAGTATTTTGGCGATCAGTATTTTAATTACAACGCTAGGGATTACTGCATGTCAGCCAAAGAAAACCGAACCAGAAACAGTCGAGCCAGAGCAGACGCAGGCGGAACAACAAAGCTTAAAACTGGTCGGGGATACTGAAAAACTGAATTTGTCGTTGCCTAAATGTGAAGGGAATAACTGCCCTGAAATTTCAATTGAGCGTTTGAATAGTAATCAGGCCTTTATCGACCATTTTATTGATCAGAAAATTATTCAAGAATTGGCACAAATTTTAGAAATTGCACCACAGCAGGCGGCTTCTGAGGCTATAGCAGTTGAGAATGCAGCCAGTGAAAATACAGCAGCCAGTGCTGCAGATGCACCTGCCAGCAACCCCACTGCAGCAGCCATTGCACAAGTGGAAACTTTGGCGCAAAAATTAGAAAAACAAACTGTGCCTTATGTGCAAAGCTTTTTGGTACTTGATCAGGAACTGAAAGCTTTAAGCTCAAATCATAAAATCAGTTTGATGATTAAGCCTAAAATTTTGAATGCAGATCAGCCTTTGGCAACCGTGGTACTGAATAGCAGTAGTTATTTGGGCGGAGCGCATGGTGCATCGGCACAGCAATACTATAATTTTGATTTAGAACAGAAAAAATTAGTATTGTTAAATGACATTCTGTTAGAGAAGCAGCGTCCACAATTGGAGCGCAAAGCCTACGAAGCATTTAAACAATGGGTCATCACATCTGAACTTTCCACCAATGTGCAAGAATATGAACAAGCGTGGAAATTTAAGCTGTCGGAAAATTACTATTTAGGTCAACAGGGGTTAATTTTGCAATATGCAGAATATGAAATCGGCCCTTATGTCGTTGGTTTACCGCGCTTAACCATTCCGTATGCAGAACTGCAGGGAATTTTAAAAGCTGCGTATTTGCCTGTAACAGAAGCAGCCTCTGAAGCAACCGCAAAACCTGCCGAAGTAAGTGCAGCAAACACAACAACCAAAGCGAAGTCTTAAGATGAGCATTGCGCTGTTTGATACGCATACCCATTTTGATGTACCTGATTTTGACTCAGATCGGGAACAATTGGCGTATGCGGCAAAGGTGGCGGGCGTAGAACATTTGGTACTGATTGGCTTTGTACAATCACGTTTTCAAGATTTAATCGCTACACAACAGTTTTTAAACCAACTTGAGCATGTGCCACAAAGTCATCTTGCACCAGGCTTGCATCCTTTTTATATCGAACAGCATCAAGACCAACATCTACAAGATTTAGAACAGTTTTTGCAACAACAGCATTGTGTCGCTGTGGGTGAAATTGGCTTAGATACTTTTTTGGCTGAACATAAACAGCCTGAAGCGTTTCAAAAGCAGCAAGATTTTTTTGCTGCACAATTGGAAATCGCACGCCATCGACATAAACCTGTACTGCTACATATTCGTAAGGCCCATGCCGAAACCTTAAAAACACTCAAACAGCAACAATTTCAGTTTGGTGGCATCGCACATGCTTTTAGCGGTGGGGTGGAAGAAGCCAAAGCACTGATCAAATTGGGTTTTAAAATTGGTGTGACAGGGCAGATTACCAATCCCAATGCAAAAAAACTGCGCCGTGTTGTGCAGGAAATTGGTGCTGAACATTTGGTTTTGGAAACCGACTGTCCCGATATGACGCCTTTATGTTGTCAGACAGATACTCAATCACGAACCCGAAATACCCCTGCGAACCTGATTTATGTGCTTGAAGGTTTGGCGGATTGTTTAGATATTGCACCGCAGACTTTAGCCGCACAGCTTTGGCAGAATAGTGTTCAAGTATTAGACCTGCCTAAACTTTAGATGAAACAACACGAAGTCTGCGAAACGCAGTAAAATGCCCACACTTTGAAATTAAATTTGATTGCAGCATGACAGATCTTCTTCAAGATGATGAATATGAACGCCGTTTTGCAGGTGTGGCCAAAATTTATGGCGACAGTGCTTTTCAGCATTATGCCCAAAGTCATGTCATGGTGATAGGAATTGGCGGTGTCGGCTCTTGGGCGGTTGAGGCGTTGGCACGTACGGGTATCGGCGAGCTGACATTGGTGGATATGGATGTGGTCGCAGCATCTAACATTAACCGTCAATTGCCTGCCATGAGCTCAACCTTGGGGCATGAAAAAATTAATGTCATGGCAGAGCGTTGTCGCGCCATTAATCCACGTATCAAAATTAATTTGGTCGATGATTACCTCAGTCCAGATAACGTCAAAGCGTTATTGGCGACTGCACCTGATTTGATTTTAGATTGCATTGATGACGTAAAAGCTAAACTAGCGTTGATGCTGCATTGTCGTTTTAACAAGATTCCACTGATTGTTTCGGGTGGTGCAGGTGGCAAACTTGATCCGTTGAAAATTCGAGTGGCAGATTTATCTAAAACCGAACAAGACCCAATGCTGGCCAAATTACGCGCCCAATTACGCAGCAAAGGTATTTGTAAAAAGCCAAAAGAAAAGTTTGGGATTACCTGTGTGTATTCCATCGACAATCCATTTTCCAGTGCCGATGTTTGTCCAAGCGCAGGTTTGCGCTGTGGCGGCTATGGTTCGGCAGTGGTGGTCACGTCCAGTTTTGCGATGGTAGCTGTGGCAGAAGTATTGAAAAAGTTGGATGTTTTACAGGCTAAAAATATATAAATCAAAGCCATGCGAGGCATGGCTCATAAAAAAAATTCTTTGATTTTGCACATCGCGAATGACTTTATTCAGTAGGTCGTTGTAGCTGCTGCTCTTTTAAATAGTCTTCCGTACGCTGCATTGCCGCTTGAATGTTGACAAGAGCTTGTTCTACATCGGCAAATGTTTTGGCATTGCCGCCACTTAGTGCCTGACGCCATTTACGTGCACCAGGTAGATTTTGGAATAAACCCAAAATATGGCGGGTAATGACAGAAAGTGGCGCACCTTGTTGTAGACGTTGTTCAATATACGGCAACATGCGCTGCATAATTTCAAAACGGTCAGGCAATTCTAGCCCCCACAACTGCCCAAGCTCTGCCAGTAAATATGGGTTGTGATAGGCTTCACGACCAATCATCACCCCATCGACATGCCGGAGGTGTTGTTGGGTTTCGGCAAACGTTTTAATTCCACCATTAATTTCAATTAACAATTCGGGGCGGTCTTGTTTTAGGCGATACACATCCTCATAACGCAGAGGCGGAACTTCGCGGTTTTCTTTAGGCGATAAACCTTGTAATAAGGCAATTCGGGCATGCACGATAAAGTTATTGCAACCTGTTTGAGCCACAGTATCCACAAAATGCAGCATCTCTGCATAAGAGTGCATGTCATCAATCCCGATGCGATGTTTTACGGTCACAGGAATATCAACCGATTGACGCATGGCGGCAATACACTCTGCAACCAAGTCTGGTTCTGCCATTAAACATGCACCAATTTTATTGTTTTGTACTCGATCACTTGGGCAGCCAACGTTCAGGTTGATTTCATCATAACCCCAGTCTTGTGCCATTTTACTGCAGGTCGCAAGGTCTTTCGGATTTGAACCACCCAACTGCAAGACAATAGGATGTTCTTCTTTGCTGTAATCTAAATGGCGCTTGGCATCACCAAATAAAATTGCGCCAGTGGTTACCATTTCAGTATACAGAATGATATTGGGGTTAAATAAACGTGCAAAAAAACGGTAATCGCGGGTAGTCCAATCCATCATCGGGGCAACACTGATTCGCGGAGATTGAGTGTTTTCAGTGTTTTTGTTAATAGTCATTAAAAATCATACCTTTAAACTATATTTCGCAACCTGCGCGAATCTGTTTTAACCAGTGTTTAGGTGGGTTAATCGGTTTGCATTTACACCAAATTTTACACCATAATGGAAAAAACATGTTGTGGTGTAAATTATGGGATCAATTACAGCAAGGAAAGGTGCAGATGGTAAAGTTAACTATCGTGCTGCGATTCGAATCACTCGAAAGGGCTTTCCTGCTTTTTCTGAAAGTAAAACATTTCACTCAAAGAAATTAGCTGAAAACTGGATTAAGAAACGAGAAGTCGAAATTCAAGAAAATCCTGATATTTTGCTTGGCAAAGAAAAGTTGATTGATCTGACCTTATCAGATGCCATAGATAAATATTTGGATGAAGTCGGGAGCGAGTACGGAAGGACGAAACGCTATTCTCTGCTCTTAATTAAGAAGCTACCAATTGCGCGCAATATTATCACAAAAATAAAATCAGTACATTTGGCCGAGCATGTGGCTATAAGGAAGGGTGGAATTCCGTACCTCGATCTTGAACCTATTGCGACTAGTACACTGCAACATGAGCTTTTACATATCAGAGGTGTTCTTTCTCATGCTGCTGTTATGTGGTGTCAACGGCATTCTAAAATTGACCCCTTTTACCTTACAAATGGCAAAGTAAAATTGACCCCTTTGATCTCGTATTAAGTTTCAACCTGGGGCTGAATCCCAATTCTTTTTTTATCCTTCAAACGA
>NZ_JACAXD010000037.1:0-21921 GCF_013391485.1 Acinetobacter sp. SwsAc5 | reverse complement strand
TCATAATCTCTTAATGATCTTCTCGATGCTTCGTCAGCATCAAGCTAGGTCGGCTATATTACGCTTTATTTCTAAAGTGTCAACTGGTAATTTAAATTATTTTAAACTTTCTTTCTAAAACCCAACTCAATCATTCTTAACCAAGTCATTGTTTTATCAGAAGTTTTAATCTTCATCACCGCCGATGGATGTGCATTATAGGGCAAATATTTCGCCTTGCAAGACTTTTTTCAAAGGAAATATATCGGGTGTTTATTTTTTGTTCATTCTTACCTTTTCTACACACATTTTGAGCAAATTTGCTTTAATACATCGTTTCAATTAACTGTTACTATACACCCATCGGCGATATAACAGCTTTTGCTTACTCAGATTTAAGCGCTAGGATTCTTTATGTATCAACAAAAATATCTTTGGGTGTGCCTTGTTTCTTTAGGATTCATCACCTCAACACATGCGACAATGCCTTCTACTGAAGAAGTTGCTCAAGAAGAAACTACTGAAGTTATTGCGGCAGATTCATCTTCTGAAACTAAAAGTAGTCGTTTGAATGCGCTTAAAGAATTAAAAAATGTAAAAGCCAAAGATTTAAAAGTGAATGCAAATGCTGCACAACCCGATGAAGTCAAAGACCCACTGCAACCTTTAAACCGTCAGATTTATGCATTCAACGATATGTTAGATCGTAATATCGCGCGTCCACTTGCGGTTCAATATACAAAGAAAGTCCCTGGTGAAGTGCGCGGTTCATATCGTCAATTTCGTAAAAACTTGGGTGAACCATGGAATGCGGTTAACCAATTGATTCAAGGTCGTCCTTTACGTGCCGCTAAAACTTTAGGTCGTTTTAGTTTAAATACGATTACCACTTTAGGCATGGCTGACCCTGCACGTCGTTTAGGCTTAGACACAGAAGAAGAAAATTTTGGTACAACCTTGGGCTACTACGGTGTCCCTTCAGGGCCTTATGTTATGTTACCAATTTACGGCCCAAGTACTTTCCGTGATGGTTTTGGCACACTTGTAGATGGTCAAGCACGTCCACAAAAATACATTTTAGATGGCAATGACCGTTTATATTGGTCGGAGCAAGTTATGCGCGGCCTAGATACGCGCTCGCAACTCTTAGATGTAGAGCAAGTGATACAAGGCGACAAATATGCCGCGATTCGGGATATTTACTTGCAACGTAAAAACTTTGAAATTGCGGAAAAGAAAGGACTCGATGCCGACAGTATTTCGTTTGTAGATGATGAAACCGAAGAACTTTTTGATGATCAAGAAGAAATAAACCCGCCTGAAGAAAGCAAAGAATAATTTGTAAAACATTTTACTCAAGGTGAGTTTTTACTTTCCTTGAGTATTCAGGCATTGTTATAGTAACGCTTTGTTTAGGTTCAGGGTCAACACAAAACTCTATGTATTTCATTCAACCCACACGTGATATTCCATATCTAGAACAGGTGCTCGACACACTTCCTAGTGTGCAAATGATTCACATAGATGACATCAGCTTGTATGACCCAACCATTATTGCAATTGCCGATGTGCAAGATTATTTAACCCATCAATGGGATTTACCTACGATTGTATTGGCCTTTGAAGATGAAGGCACGGCATTGGTACAAGCATGGGAACAAGGTGCTTTAGCAGGTTGGTTGTGGAGCCGTTTACCTGAAAATCCACCGCAAGCCTTACGCAAAATTGACGCACAATATAAACGCAATCAAGACAGCCGTGACTTACCTTCTGCTGCTGAACTACAAAAAAAATTACTGCCCAATCCTATCGAACTGTGCAACTACCGTGTAGATACGTTATTTAAACCTTCGGCTTATTTGTCGGGCGATTGGTTTGATTACTGGAAAATCAGTGATAAAGAAATCATATTCTATTTAGCCGATGTCTCTGGGCATGGTGTAACTAGTAGTTTACTAACGTCTTGGATGGCTGCATTTCATGGTCGCTCCAAAACACCACGCGAGTTGATTAAAAAGTTGAACGGTATGCTGGTTCAAGAAAATATCGAAAAGCATATCACCATGATTAGTGGGATTTTAAATATTGAAACCCACGAACTGCGTTGGTCGAGTGCGGGGCATTATCCACCTGCCATTATTATTGAACCCAATCAGGCACCTAAAATTTTAAATACCAGTAGTTTTCCTTTAGGACTGACTGAAGATTTAGACGTTGAGGAATTTGAGTGCGTATTAAATAAACAGGCGCGGTTTATTATCTGCTCCGATGGTGCATTGGAACCTTATAGCGGTGGTTTGAATGAACAGTTTGAACAATTGGTCTTTCACTTGCAAAATCAATCATTCCAAGCACCCGATCATGTAGCAGATGACATTGCGATCTTGAGTTTGTGTCGAACAAAATAATCAACAAATCAGCCAGTTAACTTCTCAACCCAAGATATACGACTGTAAGCCACTTGAGTCTATATAGTCGCTATGGGATAATTATCTAATCCTTCTCTGCAAATGGCATTTATATGTCAACAGGTCATGTTGAATATGCAAGTTTGAATGGAACGCATATCTTTAAGCTTTTTGGCGAAGTGCGTGCCCAATCTTGTATTAGTCTAGACAAACTACTCAGTAAAATTGAACAGCAATCTAATGTGGTGGGTGCAATTGTAGATTTAACCCAAACTACATTTATTGACAGTACAGTTTTAGGTGTATTGGCTAAGCTAGGCTTAAAACTGAAACAAATCCATAACATTCAAGCAGTTATGCTCTCTACTAATCCAGACATTACTACGCTCGCCAATAGCATGGGCTTAGGACAGGTGTTTGTGATTTTAAATTACTGTGGTGACCCAACTGTCTGCACGCGTGAGCTGGTAGAAGAACACGTCACGCATAGCAATATGCTCACTACGGTATTAGATGCCCATAAAACCCTCATGAAGCTGAATGAAAACAACCAAAATATGTTCGAACCTTTGGTGAAACAGCTACAAAAAGAACAAGATAATCTCGATCAATGTGCTGAGCAAAATCAGCAGAACGCTTGATCTTCACTCAGGAATGCTTTGATGACTTTACTTTCTGTTGCTCAAATGAACTCACAAAATGATATTGAGGAAAACTTCAAAATCATTGAAACATTGATTCAACAAAGTAAAGCCGATGGTGCAGAACTGATCGTTTTTCCAGAAAACTTTGTTTGCTTTGCAGCAGGCAAACAATGCGAAACCGCGGCACAGTTTGAAAGTATTCAACAGCGTTTGGAACAGCTTGCACATCAATATCAAATCTGGATTGTGGCGGGTACATTGCCCTGCCCATATCGCCCTGATGGTTCAACAATTGCAGATGGTCGTGTGCGTACGGTCAGTTTATGTATTAGCCCAGAAAAAACTGAAGCACGTTATGACAAAATTCATTTGTTTGATGTGCAAGTTGGTGACTCTGTTGGTGGTTATCAGGAATCTAAGTTTTTTGAACCCGGCTCTGAAGTCGTTGTGGCGAAAACACCGTTTGGCAACATTGGCTTAATGGTGTGTTATGACTTGCGCTTTCCTGAATTGGCCTTAACTTTACGTGCGCAAGGCGCCAATATTTTAACTGCGCCATCGGCTTTTACTTACACCACAGGTCAAATGCATTGGCAATTGCTCTTGCAGGCGCGTGGCATGGACAGTCAATGTCAGGTTTTAGGTGCAGCCCAACAAGGTTGGCATGGTGAAAAACGTCAGACTTGGGGACATTCAGGCGCTGCCAATTCACGCGGACAGTTATTGTCAATGGTGCAAGACGAAGGTACGCAACTGATTACAGTGCCCTTTGATTTAGATGAACAAAGCAAAATTCGAGAGTCGATGCCGTTAATGCAGCATCGTCGTTTATTGCAATTTTAAAATTGAATTTCAATAAAAAGGGTTGATCAACAATATAGTGATCAACTCTTTGTATTTCTTATCTTAACCTTACTTTTTAGCTATTCAGCCGCTTCATTGGTCACGCGCAGCACTTCTTCCAAAGTGGTTTTACCTGCCAATACCTTACGCAATCCATCTTCACGAATCGAACCTGATTGCTGTCGTGCATAATCTTCCAGTTCATATTCCGCGGCATTGCCATGAATCAAACGGCGCATTGCTTCATCCACAGGGACAATTTCATAAATTGCAGTCCGCCCAGTAAAACCTGTATGTGAGCAATGTTCACAGCCTTTCGGTTGCGGAAGTTTTAAATCGCTTGCATCGGTCACACTTTTAAAGAGTTCTTGTTCAAAGTCATCTGCAGCATGCCATGTGGCGCAGTGCGAACATAAGGTGCGCACTAAACGCTGCGCGATCACCCCAATTAATGAACTTGACAGCAAGAACGGCTCGATGCCCATATCTTTTAAACGGGTGACTGCACCAATGGCCGTATTGGTATGTAGGGTAGACAGTACCAAGTGACCAGTTAAGGAAGCCTGCACTGCAATTTCGGCGGTTTCTAAGTCACGAATCTCCCCCACCATCACCACATCTGGGTCTTGGCGCAGCATGGCTTTTAAAGCACGAGCGAAGGTCATATCCACTTTGGTATTGACCTGTGTTTGCCCAATCCCTTCAAGTTGATATTCAATCGGGTCTTCTGCAGTCAAAATATTTTTAGAACCGTCATTCAGGTCTGACAAAGCTGCATATAAGGTCGTAGTTTTACCCGAACCTGTCGGCCCTGTAACCAAAATAATCCCGTGTGGTCGATGTACCAGTTGCTTTAAGCGCTCATAATCATTTTGCATCAGCCCCAAGTGCGTCATGTTTAAACGACCTGCTTGCTTATCCAGCAAACGCATTACCACCCGCTCACCATGCGAAGATGGCAGCGTTGACACACGTACATCGACCTCACGACCTGCTAGTCTGAGCGAAATACGACCATCTTGAGGGATACGTTTTTCGGCAATATCCAGTTTTGCCATGACTTTAATACGTGACACCAATAAAGGCGCAAGTTCACGGCGCGGTTGCACGATTTCACGCAACTGACCATCGACCCGCAAACGGACTGACAGTTTTTTCTCAAAAGATTCGATATGAATATCCGATGCGCCAACCCGAATCGCTTCAGACAGTAAAGCATTGATTAAACGTACAATCGGTGCATCATCCTCCTGATCCATCAGGTCTTCTGCTTCTGGAACTGAATCGGCCAAACTGAGTAAGTCAGGGTGATCTTCCAATCCCGCAGCGACTTGCTGCGACTCGCCTGTATCACCTGCAAAACTGCTGCTTAATAATTGGTGAAACTCCTGATCGCTACAAAGTTGATGCTGTGCAGGATGCCCCAAAAAACGACGCGCCTCCTGAATGGCAAGCATCGGCGTATTTTCACGACGTACAATAAAGGCATGATCGCCCTCATAACGAATTAACACCCCATGGCGTTTGGCAAAGCTATACGGTATTTGTAATTGTTTCAGTACTTGCATCAGCGATTATAATAATGATGAAAAAATTTAATTTGAGTGTACTCTAAGCGTATGACAGCGTGAAGTCTGTTTTCGCTGATTTATCAAGAAAGGGATAGGCCATTGTCACAAAATCATGAGATTTCAGAAACTGATTCGGCTAAATTAAAATGGTGGGGTGACTATGAGTTTGAGCTCAATCGTCCTAAAACGTGGCAATTTGGCTCACTCTTAGTACGTTTGACCCGTGGTATGCAAGAATGGCGTTTGGAATATTATCGCCCGCAGGTTCAATACGATTATGAACAGCAATGGCATAACATTGATGATCCTGAATTTGCCTTTCCACAACCTGTGAAAATTGAACGCTATATGTTCAAATCTACACAAAGTAAATTACAGCTCATGCCTCGTTTGGCAGACCGTTCAGTGGTGATTAAACCTGTCGATCCAATTTATATTCCTGCGGGGCAACGCGGCACCTTGTATATCAGCACACCGTTGTGGATGTCTGCCTTTGTCGATGGTCAACGTGAACCCATTTTTGATTTGCCGATTATTCGCCCGAAAGATACTTGGTTTGGCCCCAATCATCGTACAGGTGAAATTTGCTATGCCACAGCAGTCGATGGCCGTACCGAATTACATCAATTAAAACCACGTGCATTTCGTGCCGTCACGCCGATTGAATTTCACAACACCAGCAATCAACAATTGCGTTTTGACCGAATGAATGTGCCTGTGCCTGCGCTGCCTTTATTTTTCAGCGAAAGTACAGGTCGTTTATGGACTTCACAAATTAAAGTGATGCATGAAGGTTTAGACCGCCCGCCACGAATTCGGATTGAAAATCGCACCCCGCCACATGCTGGTGAAGTGACCTATTTGCAACCACCGCGTGAAACGGCAGGTGCTTTATTTAATATGTTTGATTCATTTTTCTAAGAGGATGTTATGGCAGATTCCAATATTTCCAAAGAAATCACCAACAGCCTCAAAGGAATTTTTACCAGTATCAATACAGATCGTCTGACTGAAATTTTGGTCGCAATTGTATTGTCTTTGATTGGTTTCTTAATTGCACGTTTTGTTTCCAATACTTTTGTACGCACTATTGGCGCACGTTTTAATGCGCATCAACGCTTGGTTTGGCGACGCGGGATTTTTTACTTTATTTTCCTGCTGTTTGTGATGGCGAGCCTGAAAGAAGCAGGCTTTAAACTCAGCGTGTTTTTAGGTGCAGCGGGTATTTTAACCGTGGCTTTGGGTTTTGCCTCACAAACCTCGGCATCCAATTTAATTAGTGGTATGTTCCTGATTGGCGAAGGTTCTTTTGAAGTGGGCGATACCATTCAAATCACCCTGATTCGCGGACACACCATTGAAGGTGAAGTGATCTCAATTGACTTACTTTCAGTTAAATTGCTGACCCAAGACAATATTTATGTGCGTTTACCCAATGAACAATTGATTCGTGCACCCGTGCATAACTTGTCCAAGTTTCCAATCCGACGTGTGCCCATTACCCTCGCGATTAATTTTCACGAAGATATTATTAAAGTGCGTGAAGTGTTGCTCAGTGTCGCCAATCAATATCCGCTCGTGCTGTCTGACCCTAAACCCGCGGTGACAGTTACAGCTTTCCGTGAATCTTCAATTGAATTGTTGTTTGCGGTGTGGTGTCAGCAAGAAAACTTTTTAAAGGTACGTGATGAAATGCAGGAACGTATCCGTAATGGTTTCCTAGACAACCAAATCGAAATTCCTGTACCCAAAATGGGTTTTGTTGATCATCCTTTATCGCGCCCTTTAAATAATGAAGAACTTGATCAATATGCCAATGCCCAAGCACTGAAACGAGAACCTGACTTAAAGTAATCGTTTCAGTCTTCGACACTTTGCCTCTAACTAAACTTGAGGATCTGCTCAAGCTTTGGAAGACGGCGAAGTGTTGTTTTTTGCGAGATCTGGCTCAGGAATTGGGGCGATATATGCAATCAGTAGCATACCTAAACCTGCAGCAAAGAATGACAGCACGCGCATTAAAGTCCCAATATTAGATAAATCTAAAAGCACCAATTTTAGGGTCACAATCACCAAAATACTGCTGCCTAAAATCCACAAGGCACGTAATTGTTTCAGACTGGCAATCCACATGGCGATACAAGCCAAACTCACCCAAAGCAAGGTCAAACTGAGCTGCACAGTGGCATCTTGCCAAACAGCAATTTGGTTGATTGGCGTTCCCAAATACAGATGTAAGGCACGTAATAGCACATAACTACTTAGCCACAGTAAACTCAAGACCATAATTACCGCTGCCAAGCCTTGGTCTAAATGGGTTTTGCGTTGCAGATTCAACATCCACAAAATAGCCACCAACATGGCTATACTGACCAAATCAAATGGATTCAAAATAGGCAGTACATAGCCGTAAAATGCGTGTTCAGTCAACAGTTGTGAACATAGCATCCACATCAACATGAAGATTAAATTGCTACGCGCATACCAAAATTTGCGCCAATCTGAATCCAGTTGTTGCCACCAACACCACGCCGCAAAGAGCAATGGTAAAATCACCACGCTGCTATACGGATGCTGTGGTAACAGCGTTAAACTCGCCATCGCCAAAATGGGTAACAGTCCTAAACTCAGCCATTCTTTGTCGCTGCGGACAGTCCATAAAGGACGCAACCACAACACACTGAGCACGCCTGCAAACAAGGCAAATAGCAGACGTTCAGTACCCGAAACCCAATGCACCGCTCCATCATAGCTACGGCTGAATAATAAACCTGCTGCAGTGAGCGAAACTGGCGTTAGACCTAACCATTTGGGCAATAGCCATGACCATGTCGCTTGACGAGAAAGTAGTACTTCGTTGATAAGTAAATAAATGACCACCACCGCCAAAAGCGTCTGTACGGTTGCAAGTTCTCCATCAAAGTAATCTAAACCTAACCATAGCCATAAACTGGTTGCAGACAACATCATTAAACACAGTACGCTCGTGGTTGCTGTGCTCAGTTGTTGTCTGAAAGCTGCACGGCTGTTGGAAAACACCACAACCGTGGCATAACTTAGGCTCAGTACCCAATAAATACTGCGCTCGAAATAAGGCAACTCTACTAAATAATACAGCCCAGATAAGCCCGCTACGGCAAACAAACCTAGTGCCAAATAACGGCTAATTTTAGAATATTGAATAAAGGCAAAAATAAACACAGCCACGCCTTGTAATGCCCAACCAATGACACTCCATTGTTCAGGCAGTAAAATAGGTGGAATCAACACACTAAAAATCAGCATCAAACTGAAATAACTTTGTGCAATAAATTGTGTCTGCCGATGCTGTTTGGTCAGCCAATACAAACCTGCAAAAACCACCGCAAATAACAAACTAAAGGCTGCCTGCTCTGCTGTTTCTTCAAAATACATCAGATATAAACAGGCATAACCGACAATGGGTGCGCCAAAAATCAAGGCAAGGTCTAAAATAGGTTTCAGCTGAAACGTGGCGACATCTTCCTGTGCCAAAAGCTGACTAAAGCGAAAACCCAACCAAATAAAAATAGCCGCATGCGCCAAAACTAAAAGCGTTAGCACCTGCCGTTCAAAGATATAACCATGATAAAAGGCATAGCTGCCACCCACCACAACCGTCATTAAAAACGCAATTTGATTTAAATATTTCCACGGACGTAAACTACTTAAAATGGCAACCGAAATATTAATCAGCAAATAATAGGCAATAAATTCAATGGCTGTTGCATTACGAACAGGTAAAGTAAACGGTGCGAAATACGCAATCAGCATTGCCATGAGGGCAAGTTCGACTGATTGTTGTTTTAAACTCAGCCAGAGCGTGAGCAACATCACCACAATAAAACACAGACTGGCGATAGCTAAATTTGGAATGACCAAATTGTAATAGGCAAAAAATAAGGTCAGACACAGCCCAGCCAACCCCAAACCTTGCACACCCAAAGCAAAGCTGCGATTTTTGTTGCGTAACAGATAACCGAATACTGTCACTGCTGCACTCACGCCAGCAACGAACAAAAGTTTCACTGCCAAACTAAATTGCCAATGTTCAGTAGCAAAACGTAGCAGTAACACCACGCCTATGAGTAACACTACAATTGCTGCTTTTAATACAGGATTACCATGTATCAGCCATGATTGAGCTTGTTGCAATAAACTGTTACTTGATGAGCGCGACTGAGTTGCAAAAGGTGCAACAGACCTTGAGGATTTGGCTAAATCTGGAGCTGAATATTCTTGATGTAGATACTCTTGGTCTTGATATGGATAAGAAACTTGAGCTGCTTGTTCCCGAACAGAATTCGGCTCGCTCGATAATGTGGAATCAGATTGAATAGCGATGGTTTCAGGTTGAGAAGCGGTTGATATAACACCATCATCCACATTTGCCTTAACTGATGAAAGACTTGCATCAACTTCAGATGTATTGGCTAAAATATGCTCTGCGAATTGCGTTTGAACCTTTTTCTCTTGAGCATTGGTCTTTTGAGGATAGCTCTTTTGAGCATGCGCCTGAAGCTTAGCGGCACTTTGTAATTGCTGTAATTGATACAGTCCTTGCTCCAAACGCTGCAACCATCGCAACAACATAAAAATCCATGCACTTAAAGCAATAGATGTCAGTAAATACCAATCCAGCAATATTCCTAAAAAAGCAATAAAAGCGGCGATATATAAAGGAGTTTTAGAGCTTTGGCGTTGTACTTGTGACTGTGCATCCACAACCTGTTCCAGTGAGTTCTGCACTCGTCCCACAAAAAACATCACGCTGACCACCGCAGCAACTGCACAGATATAACTCAGCATCGGCACACCGAGCCACCATGCGCCAATTGAAATTATGATTAATAGCATGAACCAAATGATTCGAATTTCATTCTGCCCTGTCTGCATTGCTCTTCATTTTATTGATATTGTCATGGCTCCGATCATACAACAGACAGCACGATTCTGAATCAGGATTCATCAGCAATTCGGTAACTGTGCGTCTGCAACACTTGCCTTAAAAATCAGTTTCTGCGACAACTGCAAAAATCACGTACAATAAACTGCTTATTTGCAGAAGGAATCAATCCATGCCACCATTTGTCTTGGTCGATGGCTCATATTTTCTATTTCGTGCCTTTCACGCACTACCACCATTAACCACGTCAACTGGTTTACATACCAATGCTATTCGTGGCGCGATCTCTGCGATTCAAAAGTTGATGCGTCGTACTCAGCCTACTCACATGGCGGTAATTTTTGATACGCCTGAGCCGACTTTCCGTCACGAACTATCGCCAATTTATAAAGGTGACCGCCCAAGTATGCCTGAGGAACTTTCTCAGCAAATTCCATACTTACATGCTTTAATTCGTGCTTTGGGTATTCCACTTTACATGCTACCAGGCGCAGAAGCCGATGATATTATTGGAACTTTAGCCAAACGTGCCGAAGCCGAAGGACAGCAAGTACTGATTTCTACGGGCGATAAAGACATGGCGCAGTTGGTGACTGAAAAAGTTACCCTTGAAGACAGCTTCAAAGAAAAGCCAATGGATATTCAGGCTGTATTTGACAAGTTTGGCGTATGGCCGCATCAAATTATTGATTATCTGACCCTCATGGGTGATGCTTCCGATGGTATTATGGGCGTGCCCGGCATTGGCGCCAAAACTGCTGCAAAACTACTGACCGAATATGGCTCGATTGGTGCGATTTTAGAAAATGTCGATCATATTAAAGG
This sequence comes from Acinetobacter sp. SwsAc5, assembly GCF_013391485.1. NCBI lineage: Bacteria > Pseudomonadati > Pseudomonadota > Gammaproteobacteria > Moraxellales > Moraxellaceae > Acinetobacter > Acinetobacter sp. SwsAc5. The sequence continues at coordinate 10,727 of NZ_JACAXD010000037.1, read as the reverse complement.
CAAAGTCGGACAAAATATTAAAGACAATGCCGATGGCATCGCGCTAGATCATCAACTCGCCAGCATTGTTTGTGACCTTGATCTGAACTTTGGTTATGCCGATCTAAAACTACAAGACCCTAATGTTGAAGCCTTACGCAATTTATATACCGAGCTAGAATTCCGTAATCAATTACAATCGCTCGATCATCCAAATAATCCAAATAACAGCAATTATAAACAAGCTGCAAAAACAGTCGCCGCACCGACAGCCAATGAAATTGAAACTGAAGATCAAGCCACGCAAAGCAGTGTTGATGATCAACTCGGTGCAGCAACATACCACACCATTTTAGATCAGGCGCATTGGGATGCTTTGCTGCAACGCTTGCAAACTGCACAGCGTTTTGCCTTTGATACAGAAACCACCAGTCTGGATTATCGCGTTGCAGAAATTGTTGGTTTTTCTATCGCGTTCGATACCAAAGATGCCTATTACGTACCTTTGGCGCATGATTATGAGGGCGCACCACAGCAGCTCAACCGTGATCAGGTTTTGGCACAAATCAAACCTATTTTAGAAAATAATGCGGTGGATAAAATTGGGCATCATTTAAAATATGATGCGCATGTGCTTGAAAATCACGGTATTCATTTACAAGGTTGGTATTTCGATACCATGTTGGCATCTTATGTGCTTAACTCTGTCGCAACCCGTCACGGCATGGATGATGTGGCACGCTTATATTTAAGCCACCTGACCACATCTTATGAGCAAATTGCAGGCAAAGGCGTCAAGCAAAAAACTTTCAATCAAATTGAAATTGAAACGGCTGCGCACTACGCTGCAGAAGATGCGCATGTTACGTATCGTTTATATGAAGTGCTGTCTGCGAAGCTACAAAAGCATCCTGAATTGGTCAATATTTTGCACAACATCGAAATGCCTGTGGCGCGTGTGCTGACCAGTATGGAAGAAAATGGCATTCAGCTTGATCTGAAATTTTTAGATCAATTGGGTGTCGATTTTTCCCAAACCATGCAAGATTTGGAAAACCAAATTGTAGAATTGGCAGGTGAAAACTTTAATGTCAGCTCACCGAAACAAGTGGGCGAAATCCTGTTTGATAAACTCGGACTCAAAGGCGGCAAGAAAACCGCAACAGGTCAATACAGTACCAGTGAAAGTGTTTTGGAAAAAATTGAGCATCCGATCAGTAGTTTAATTTTAGACTACCGTGGTTTATCTAAACTCAAAAGCACCTATACCGATGGCTTACTGAAACAAGCCAACAACGATACGCATCGAGTGCATACCAGTTATCACCAAGCTTTGACTGCAACAGGGCGTTTATCTTCTACTGATCCAAACTTACAAAACATTCCAATTCGTACCGAAATTGGTCGTCAAATTCGTAAAGCCTTTGTCGCACCTGAAGGTCGCGTGTTGTTGGCAGCCGACTACTCGCAAATCGAATTGCGTTTAATGGCACATTTTTCACAAGATGATGCCCTACTCGATGCCTTTAACCATGGACAAGACGTGCACCGCCGTACTGCGGCAGAAGTCTTGGGTATTGCCTTAGAAGACGTAACCTCAGATCAGCGTCGTCAGGCCAAAGCTGTAAACTTCGGTCTGCTCTACGGCATGTCGGAATTTGGCTTAATTCGTCAGCTTGGGTTTACCCGTGAAGAATCACAAAACTACATCAAGCAATACTTCCAGCGTTATCCGGGCATTTATGAATATATGCAACGTACCCGCCAAGTCGCGCTAGAACAAGGTTTTGTAGAAACTATTTTAGGCCGTCGCCTCTATACGCCAGATATTGCTGCACGTAATATGATGATACGTAAAGCGGCAGAACGTGCGGCAATTAACGCGCCATTACAAGGCTCTGCAGCGGATATTATTAAAATGGCGATGATTGAAGTTGACAAAATGTTACCGCAAGCGCAAGCCAAAATGTTGCTGCAAGTACACGATGAATTGGTATTTGAAGTGGATGCCGATGCGGCAGACGAACTCGCACCAAAGTTGGCAGAAATCATGCAATCTGTGGTGGAAATTTCTGTACCATTGGTGGTAGAAGTCGGAAAAGGTAATAACTGGGATGAAGCGCACTAAAGTCGTTGCGCTCTCTTTTTTCAGCACCTTCCTTCGCCTAGAAGGAGGTCAGGATGCAGGTTATTTGTATTTCTGAAGACTCATTAAGGTCGTCAGCCCAAACTTAAACTACAAAAAAAGGACTCGATTTGAGTCCTTTTTAATGTTTTAGGATAATGCGACTTATAAGCCAGTCAGCAATACAATCGCTACCTGATTCATAATAATTTCAGCGATATATAAAGCCAAAAATGCAATAATTGGCGACAAATCAATCATGCCCATGTTCGGCAATAAACGACGAAATGGTGCTAATAACGGCTCTGCCAACTCTTGAATCACCTCAATATACGGGCCACGAGATTGAGTAAACATCACCACCCAACTCAAAATAATGGTGGCAAAAATCAAATAACGACAGAAACGGATTAAATCCTGAATCATGGTCACAAAAGTCAGAATCAGTAAGTGAATTGGACTATTCGGCATCGCACCATTGAGATACATAACACCAAAAATTTTGAGTAGATACAACACCACCAACAAAGCCAAGGCTGCAGAGTTAACTCGACCTTTGCCAACCGTTGGGAAAATACGTCCAAATACATCTACAATTTTGGTGGCTTTAATGGTTGAAAGCACCACAGGGTTATAAGGACTCACCGCTGCCAATTGCATTAAGAAACGGAAGAATACGAGCAAAATCGCTACGTTAATGATAATGCCAAAAATTAGCGCAGAATTTGCACCCATACTTAAACTTTCCTAAAATTTAAATTCATTGTTTTTCAATAATTAAATACTATCACTCAACTCTTGCGCTAATTCTTGACTACGCGTTTTAGCAGCAGCCAATGCCGCCTGAATATTTTGTGAAATTTGCGCATGATCAAACACTTCAATTGCCGCTTGGGTCGTGCCATTTGGTGAAGTTACATTTTTGCGTAATTCTGCAGGTGTATTCGAGCTGGTAATTGCCATTTGTGCTGCACCCAAAGCAGTTTGTAACGTCAGTGCTGTCGCCACTTTTTCATCTAAACCTAAGTTCTTGCCTGCACGAATCATACTTTCCATCAAATAGAAGAAATATGCTGGCCCTGAACCAGATACTGCAGTCACAGCATCAATTTGCGCCTCAGAGTTTACCCAAATAGTTAAACCTGTCGCTGCCAAAACCTGACTTGCCAATTCACGGTCAGTGCTATTGACCTGTTCGGTTGCATACAAACCATGTGCACCTGTTTGCACCAAAGCAGGCGTATTTGGCATTACCCGCACTACACGTTCTGTACGTAATAACTCAGAAATCGTGGCAATTTCTGCGCCCGCAACAATCGAAATCACCAGCTTATCTTCAAACTGACCGTGCAATGGACGCAATACTTGTGCCAAAACCTGTGGTTTGACTGCAAATACCACAATATCTGCATCTGCAATCGCGGCCAAATTATCCTCAGTGACATGCACATCTTTTTCTTTTAATAATTCACGCACTTGTTCTACAGGGTCTGAAACTGTAATACGGGTTGGCGGCAAACCTCTGGCAATCAAACCACCAATCAAGGCTTGCGCCATGTTGCCACCGCCAATGAAACTAATATTACAATTCAATACTGCACTCATGATTCACGCTCTTCGTTGAGTTCTTTGTCGTTAAGAGACTAAATTCGGTTGCCATCCATCTGCGACACAATAGTCCGACTGTGCAAGCCAAAAGCCTTTGGGGCTAAAAACGCCTAGCATAACATTATCTAGGCTTAATATTTGAATTGTATTACGCGTCCACGGAAAAATTTGTGCTTCCTGAATGGCTTTTTTCAGTGGCCATGTGCCCACCCGACCATACAAATGAATTTTTTCACCACCCAAGCGTGGCCGTAAAGTTAACGGACGATTCAGCAAAGTTGCAGATAAACCGACTTTGGCTTGTTGCAGTTGATAACAGCCAGACCACACTTGAAAAGTCTGATCTGCCTGCAAACATAACACTTGTTCTTCTGCCTCAAAATGTTCTGCAGCTAAATACTCCGCTTTCGGCAAACGAAATAATTGTTGCTGATAACGCAGATAATAATAATCCTGACAATGTAATGCCGCTTGTGCATCGGCTTTGGCTTGAATCACCTCACGTTGCAAGCGTTCGACCATATCAAAACTTGGGCGATATTGTGCCTGTCCTTTCATCCATGCCGATAATAGCTGACGTTGCCGTGACAAAGACAATTGTTGTAACTGAATTAAATTCAACTGCGAGTTTGTGCCACATGCAGCTAAATCCTGCGCCAAAACTTCTGCCAAAATGTTTTCAGTATCTTGCATCAAGTTTGCAGTACGCGTCACAGCTTGCTGCATTTTAGGAAAACGCTGTTGCACGACAGGCCACAATATTTCTCTTGCCCAAGCTCGGTCATAATGCACATCCTGATTGCTTGGGTCTTGCACATAATCGAGCTTTAATTCAGCACTCCATTGGCAAATCTGCTCACGCGAAATATCCAATAACGGACGCCAAATACTGATGTCATCACGCACATCGACAGCTTGCATGGCAGCAAGTCCTTGCACACCTGCGCCTGAAAACAAACGCAGCAATACGGTTTCTGCCTGATCTTGCTGATGATGCGCCAATACTAGAACTTCGTTGCTATCTAAGTGCTGCATATAGGCCTGATAACGCGCCTGACGTGCCTGATTTTCTAAATTACCCTCAGACACACTGACTTTTTGCAGCACACACGGCACATTTAAATTTTGGCAGGTGGCTTGCACCAATGTGCCCCACGCTGCGCTTGGACTTTGCAATTGGTGATCAATATAAATCGCGCGTACTTTTTCAGGGCACAAAAACGACAAAAGATGCAGTAGCAGCATGGAATCCATGCCGCCACTACATCCGATTAAAAATTTTGTCTGTGCAGAAAAAGCCTGTAATTGGCTTAAGACGCTAGACCTAAATTGTCGCTGCCAAACTTCATTAAACGCTGGTAACGTTCTTCGCATCGTTGTGTTGCATCCATCGCTTGCAATTCATCCAAAGCTTCTTTTAACACATTTTTCAGACTGTGCATGACTTGTTCAGGGTTTAAATGCGCACCCTCACCTTCATCAACCACGTATTCTACAATACCAATCTTTTGCAGTTTTTCTGCAGTCAATGCCAATGCTTCACTGGCTTGTTCGGCTTTTTCTGCAGTTTTCCACAGAATAGACGCACAACCTTCTGGTGAAATAACAGAGTAAATACTGTGTGACAACATTACCACACGGTCAGCCACGCCAATACCCAACGCACCGCCTGAACCACCTTCGCCCAATACTGTAGCAATTACAGGTACTTTTAAGTTCGACAATTGCGCTAAGCTGGTCGCAATCGCTTCTGCCTGACCACGTTCCTCTGCACCTACACCTGGGTATGCACCCATCGTATCAACAAAAGTGAAAACTGGCAGATTAAAACGCTCTGCCATATCCATAAGACGCTGTGCCTTACGGTAGCCTTCTGGATTACACATCCCGAAGTTGTGTTGTAATTTTTCGCGGGTACTGCGACCACGATGTTGACCTATCACCATGACAGGCTGACCATCAAAGCGTGCCAATCCACCGATCATTGCACCATCATCACCAAATAAACGATCGCCATGTAAGGCATCAAATTCAGTGAAAATTTCACCCACATAGTCTAGAAATTGCGGACGTTCAGGATGACGTGCAATTTGCACGGTTTTCCATGCTTTAGATTGAGCAGCTTTTTTCATAAGTCGACTGTTATCCCTAAATTAACCAAATCTTAATCGACAAATTGTTCCGACTGAATATTCAATTCAATGTCCCAATTCTTGAATTGCACTTGTTCATCGTGCAATTCAGCGACAAGCAATGGCCATTGTTTGGCATCACCCGACACGCTGAGCTGCCATTGTTGCGCATTGCGGATGCTTAATTCAATGGCAGGAAGCATCGCATCGCTACGACTTGCGTTGACCAAAACTGCAAGGCGAAGCAACAAACTTAAGTAAACAATTTTATTGCCACCCGCTTTCAGTGCTTCTGTTTTCGCGTCTTGGCGCAACTTTCGACGATGGTTGCCGACCAAATGCGAGAGATAGTTTTGGTCAATTTGTGAGAAACCGGGAATGTCCGAATGTTGCAATAAATATGCACCGTGACGATGATAACTGCTGTGACTGATGGCTAAACCAATTTCATGTAGGTACGCAGCACGACGCAATAAGTCACTATCTTCGTTATTTAATTTTAATGATTCTGCCACGCTGTCAAATAAATGTTGCGCAGTTTTCACCACACGTCCAGCCTGTTTCGGGTCTGAGTTATAACGCCCCATCAAGGCCTGTACACTGCGATCACGAATGTCTTCATGCTGGAAACGTCCCAACAAGTCATACATTACGCCTTCACGCAAAGCCCCATCGGAATACACCAGTTTATCGATATCTAATACATCAAATACCGCATATAAAATTGCCAAACCTGCTGGCAAAACTGCTCGACGGTCTTCTTTTAGACCATCAAATTCCATTTCTGATACGTGTTTAAACTTGAGCAAACGGTCTTTGAGTTTTTCTAAACCTTCACGAGTCAGATTTTCCTGCTCATTGCTCCAGCCCATATTTACCGTAATTTGACGACAGGCTTTAATGGTACCGCTCGAACCTGCAACGGTATCCCAACCTGCTTCTTTATAAGTATTGGCAATCGAATACAGTTCTTTACGCGCTGCAACCACTGCTTTTTCAAAACTGCTCTTGCTAATTTCACCATCGGCAAAATAGGCTTTGGTATAGGCCACACAGCCCATTTGTAAAGATTCGGTATGAATTGGCTCAAATTCTTCGCCAATAATCAACTCTGTCGAACCACCGCCAATGTCAATTACCAAACGACGACCACTATTTGCCATCGTGTGCGATACGCCTAAATAAATTAAACGGGCTTCTTCACGCCCTGCAATAATTTCAATAGGTTTAGGCAAAATTTCTGCGGCTTTTTGAATAAATTCATGTCCATTTTTGGCCTGACGCAATGCGTTGGTTGCCACAATACGCAAACGATTTGACTGCACCGCAGTTAAACGTCCTACAAAACGCGCCAAACATGCCAAACCACGTTGTTGAGCAGCTTCGGTCAAATTCTTATTTTCATCTAAACCTGCGGCCAACTGTACTTTTTCTGACATTGATGCCACTTTTTTTACTTCACCATGATCCACTCGAGCAATCGCCAAGTGGAAACTATTCGACCCCATATCGATGGCTGCGAGTAACTCTTCATCAATTAAAAAATCAGACATTCTTCAAACAAACCTAGACAGAATTGTGCCTAGAGTAATTCACATACACCTAATTTAAAAGCCATTTATCAGCACAATTTGACGACTATTTAAATTTTCTGCATATATGACAATTGTGTTACAGAATTCGCATTTTCGTTTAGCGTTATCGTCACGATCAATTAGACAAATTTGTATTTTGAGTGGAAAATCCACAGATTCCCCTACTTTGTTCAAGATGGCTATGTAATACTAACTAAAGCTATCTTAAAAATTATTTGGAGCGTAATCCATGTCTGGCAACATCGTAAACACCACTGATGCAAACTTCGAAGCAGATGTTCTTCAATCAGATACTCCTGTATTGGTTGACTTCTGGGCTGGCTGGTGTGCGCCATGTAAAGCAATTGCACCTGTACTTGAAGTACTTGCAGACGAATACCAAGGCAAAGTTAAAATTGTAAAAGTTGATGTAACTTCTTGCGAACAAACTGCAGTGAACTACAACATCCGCAATATTCCAGCATTATTGATGTTCAAAAATGGTGAAGTGGTTGCACAGCAAGTCGGTGCAGCACCTAAATCTAAATTGACTGCATTTATTGACGAAAATATCTAAGTCGATTGATCCATCGTCTATTTATAGAGATGATGAAAAAAATACGCCACGCATTGGCGTATTTTTTTTGCCTACAAATTGACAAGTAGACGTTTCTCTCTTATATTGCATGCTCAGGAAACGCAGGATCTTTCATCCTCTTTCTGAAAAGACACAACACAAAAATGCCGCTCGGCAACAGAAATTGTTTTTCACATTTTTCAATCAAACAATGAATCAGTGCTCTGAATCGTTATTGTGCAAATACAATTGCTTTCATTTTATTGTATGAATGCGGCTAAATGTTGCTCCCTCTCTAACCTGTACCCCAGAATTTTAATTCTATCAGAACCTCTATGAATTTAACCGAACTCAAGAAAAAACCGATTGGCGAACTCATCAAGATTGCCGAGTTTATGGGCCTTGAAGGAATGGCGCGTAACCGCAAGCAAGACATTATTTTTGCCATCTTAAAGCGCCATGCCATGAATGGTGAAGAGATTTTTGGTGATGGCGTTCTAGAAATTCTCTCTGATGGTTTTGGTTTCTTACGCTCAGCTGCAGGTTCATACCTTGCTGGCCCAGATGATATTTATGTCAGCCCTTCGCAAATTCGTCGCTTTAACCTGCGCACGGGTGACACCATTACAGGTACGATTCGTCCACCAAAAGAAGGCGAACGTTATTTTGCTTTGCTCAAAGTCAATCAAATTAACTATGACACCCCTGAAAATTCACGTAATAAAATCTTATTTGAAAACTTAACCCCGCTTTTCCCAACAGAACAGTTGGTGATGGAGTTAGGTAATGGAACAACTGAAGACTTAACTGCACGTGTGGTAGATTTGGTTGCGCCAATTGGTAAAGGTCAGCGTTCAATTATTGTGGCTCCGCCTAAAGCGGGTAAAACCATGTTGCTACAAAACATCGCTCAGTCGATTGTTCGTAACAACCCAGAAGTGTTCTTGATTGTACTTCTCATTGATGAACGCCCTGAAGAAGTGACTGAAATGGAACGCACCGTGCGCGGTGAAGTGATTGCATCAACATTTGATGAGTCACCTGCTCGTCACGTTCAAGTTGCAGAAATGGTCATTGAAAAAGCCAAGCGTTTAGTTGAACATAAAAAAGACGTGGTGATTTTACTGGATTCGATTACCCGTTTGGCACGCGCCTACAACACTGTCGTACCTTCTTCAGGCAAGGTTTTAACAGGTGGTGTTGATGCGCACGCTTTAGAACGTCCAAAACGCTTCTTTGGTGCTGCACGTAATATTGAAGAAGGTGGTTCTCTAACCATTATTTCAACTGCACTGATTGAAACTGGCAGTAAAATGGATGAAGTGATTTACGAAGAGTTTAAAGGTACAGGCAACCAAGAGATTACCTTAGACCGTCGTATTGCAGAAAAACGTGTTTTCCCTGCCATGAACATCAAAAAATCAGGTACACGTCGTGAAGAGCGCTTAATGAGTGAAGATAATTTGCGTAAAGTTTGGATTTTGCGTAAATTGTTACACACTCAAGATGAATTGGCAGCAATGGAATTCTTGCTTGATCGCATGAAAGAAACCAAAACTAATGACGACTTCTTTGATCAAATGAAACGTAAAGCAGCCAATTAAACGGCTATAAATATTAGAACACCTAAAAAAGTCATCTTAAAACGATGGCTTTTTTATTTGGTTGACAAAATTTACATAAAGACACAATTGCACGCGGTATATGTAAACTTATTTTTAAGTAAATGATTATAAAAAAATATTTAGTAAAAACCTTTTAGTTTTTAGCCAGTTACCGTGCAACTCTCCAATCTAAAATGCCAAATTAATTGTTATTTTCTGTTAAAAAAGCACGTATTTTTCGCGTTTTTTTGCCTTTTTTTCAATCAACCTAGTAGCAATTCAAAAAGCGCAGTGATAGCATATTCGCAGACCAGTTAGACTGCGCCTGCGTTGTTAGTGCCTAACAAAATTTAGGAATAATAAAAGCATACAACAGACTAACGTCGGTTTTTTTTAATCTCATATTTTAGAGAGTGATGCCATGTTATTCAAAAAAATCGCTATTGCTGCTGCAGTTGCTACTACTTTAGCTTTCGTTGGTTGTGCTAAAAAAACTGAAGAAGCTGCTGCTGACGCTAACGCTGCTGCATCTGAAGCTGTTGTAGCTGCATCTGAAGCTGAAGCTGCTGCTGACGCTGCTGCTGTAGAAGTTGCTTCTGGCGCTGAAGCTGCTGTAGACGCTGCTACTGATGCTGCTGACACTGCTGCTGCTGCTGCAACTGACGCTGCTGATGCTGCTGTAGACGCTGCTGCTGCTGCTTCTGAAGCTGCTGCTCAATAATCGATACGATTATGCAGTACAAAAAGAGAGCCGATGGCTCTCTTTTTTATTTCTGAATATTTTGTCTAAAATTTATTTTACTCAGCACAATATCTCCAAATCGCTCAATCCATCTTTTTCAAGTAGATGATTCAGCATATAAAAGCATTTAACCAAAACACTTAACCCCATTCGGCATTTATTTCGATATAACCTTTTGGTTTCTCATCTCCACGCTCAATTCTTAGGTAGCGTCTTGTTCAGCTCTACAGTGTTTTCATTCATATCCATAGTTTGATTCAAGGTAAGCGTCCGCTGAACACACCTTCTGAATTCATCCTATAAGCCTTAATTTAGTCCCCACTTAGAAACAAGTGGGGACTTAAATTTATGACTACAAATAATCAGACATCCATCGCATCTCTTGC
>NZ_JACAXD010000036.1:0-25311 GCF_013391485.1 Acinetobacter sp. SwsAc5 | reverse complement strand
CGCAAGAGATGCGATGGATGTCTGATTATTTGTAGTCATAAATTTAAGTCCCCACTTGTTTCTAAGTGGGGACTAAATTAAGGCTTATAGGATGAATTCAGAAGGTGTGTTCAGCGGACGCTTACCTATGTGCTAACGAATGGTTAGCTTTTCGACCAAATAGTCGATAAATACACGTACAGCAGGTAATAAACCACGGCGTGATGGATAGACGGCATGGAAAATACCATGCGGTGCGTGCCAGTCGGGTAAAACACGAATCAATTCACCCGATGCAACATAATCTTCAACAATCGTGTCAGGCAACAACACAATGCCACAATTTTGTCGTGCCAATTGCGCTAGCATCATTAAATCTGAACCCATGACTGTAGGGTTGACCTTAATTTTTTTCGGTTGCTGTTGTTGATCATGCACAACCATGTATTGATCTAAATGCTCATCCGACATGCTTAAAATTTTATGATGACTTAAATCTTCAGGTTTTTTCAAATCGCCAAATTCATTCAAATAAGCCTGACTGGCAAATAGATGTTGTTCGATGTTGCTGAATTTGCGAATCACCAAACTTGGATCATCATCTAAATTTGAGCGGACACGCAGGGCAATGTCGATCCCTTCGTTGACGATATCGACACGACGGTTGCTGACAATTAGCTGTACTTTAATTTCAGGGTAGGCTTTCAAAAACTCAGGCAAGATTTTGGCAATTTCATTTTGTGCAATTGAAACAGGTAAGCTGACTTTAATTACACCACGCGGTTGAATACTTAGGTGATCGACCAAGTCGTGCGCGGCTTGGGCAGCATTCATCATTACTTGCGCATGCCGATACACATTCATACCAATTTCTGTGACCGCAAAATGACGTGAGCTGCGCTGAATTAAACGCACACCTAAGCGTTCTTCTAGGTTGTGTACGCGTCGGCTAAGTTTGGATTTTGGAATATCGGTGGCGCGTTCTGCTGCACTAAATCCACCATGTTCGACCACTTGGGCAAAACAATAAAAATCATCCAAATCTGTAAGCATGACTAAATTCCATTTATGCAACAATACTTAAATTAAAGTGGCATCGTTGCATGTTGTCAATCTTTAATTGTGCTTTATTGCTGTGCTTTTGCAGAATCTCTAAAACTTGTCGGTATTCTTCTAAACGGGCTAAATCACGTGCTGTAGGATTGGGAATCCGCGTTAAATTCATGTTGTCTTGCACATCTGCAATTTTTACAGCACAGGCAAGCGGGTTTTGTGCAGTACGCATAGCCGCTTGAACACGAGTTTCATGCGGCAGTTTGGTGAGCGCCTGAATTGCTTGAATAATATGCGTTTGAAATCCTAAATTTTGCAGGTCTTGTGCTGTGGTGTGGGTATCTTCAAGAATGTCGTGCAGTACAGCGACAATTTGCTGATCGGGCTGTTGTAATTGCAACATTACACGTAAGGGATGCAAAATATAAGGCTGACCGCCTTTATCTAGCTGCCCTGTATGTTGTTGTACTGCAAGTGTAATTGCATTTTCTAGAGTTGCCATAAGTATAATTAAAAAAATTTCTATAATTATAAGCCGTGCTTAGCGCAAAATATAGAAATTGCTTGTTATGATGCAAACAGATTTTATGTTTATCTATTTTACTATTGGTGATGCTGCTCTATGCCATATCAACTCATTGAACTGAATACGCCTGCGACTGAAAATTTGCTTTGCCCACATTGCCAACATGCTGTTATTGATTGGGCAGAAGAACAATATATTCAGCCTTGCGAGCATACTTTGTTTGTCGCAATGGATTTGGGTTTTGAATATGCCTCAGATGTATTTGAACAAAGCATGCCACGCAGTGTCGATGAAATTCATGCACATGATGATCAGTTGGATATGTGGCAAGAACTGACTTCAAGTCGTTATCCGCAATATTTGATTTATAAAACGGATTTAGGCGTGCAAGGTTTATCTCGCTATGTTGGATTTACCGCGGCTTAATTGCACTTAACTTAGAGAGTCTAAGATATAAAAATAGGGAAATTCAAAAGCTGAATTTCCCTATATTTTGATGGATTAGATATTTTTTCTGCGTTTAGCTCTCCATATCTTCTTCTATTTCATCATCGGCACTGTCCATTCCTAATTCTTTGAGTTTTCGCGTCAAAGTATTACGTCCCCAACCCAATAATTCAGCGGCATGACGTTTACGTCCACGGGTTTGTTGCAGTGCAGCATTAATTAAGGTGCGTTCAAACATTGGAATGGCGATATCCAGAAGTTTCATCTCGCCATTTTTTAACTTTTGTACTGCCCATTGCCCAAGTAATTCATCCCAATGCTGCATAGATACCCGATCTGCCACATGAAGCGCAGAATGTTCGGCTAATTTTTCAATTGGAATTTGCTTGAGTTCGGTTGGTAAATCTTCAGGATAGACCTCACGTCCTGTAATCATCACGGTAAGCCAGCGACAAGTGTTTTCCAATTGGCGCACGTTACCTTGCCACGGCAATTGCTGCATATATTCGACTGTTTCAGGACGCAATATTTTTGGACTCACGCCTAATTCTTTGCCTGCACGTGCCAAAAAGTGCTGTGCCAACATTGGAATATCTTCACTGCGATGCGCCAGTTTAGGAATATGAATCCGAATGACGTTCAGGCGATGATATAAGTCTTCACGGAAGCGTCCATCTTGTACCAGTTTTTCCAAATCCTGATGTGTTGCTGCGACAATCCGTACATCCACTTTGACAGGAATATGTCCACCAACCCGATAAAATTCACCATCTGCCAAGACGCGCAATAAGCGGGTTTGGGTTTCAAAAGGCATATCACCAATTTCATCTAAAAACAAGGTGCCGCCATTGGCTTGTTCAAAGCGTCCCTGACGTTGTGTATTGGCACCTGTAAATGCACCTTTTTCATGTCCAAAAAGTTCGGTTTCAATCAAATCTTTCGGAATGGCTGCCATATTCAGCGCAATAAATGGTTTGCTGCTACGCGGTGAGTGGCGATGCAGTGCATGCGCCACCAACTCTTTGCCTGTACCTGATTCACCATTAATGAGCACAGTAATGTGTGATTGCGATAAACGACCAATCGCACGAAACACTTCCTGCATGGCAGGCGATTCACCAATAATTTCTGTCGATTGAATTGGCTGCACTGTCGATTTTGCAGATTCTTGCTGTTGTAGTTTGGTGATATGCAAAATTGCACGATTGACTAAAGCAAGTGCTTCATCAATATCAAAAGGCTTGGGTAGGTATTCAAATGCACCTGTTTGATAGCTAGATACTGCCGATTCTAAATCGGAGTGCGCAGTCATAATAATCACAGGCAAGTCGGGATAACTGGCTTTGACTTTGCCAAGAAAAGTTAAACCATCAATTCCAGGCATGCGAATGTCGGTCAGAACTACATCGGGTGCATCTTGGTTTAACTCATCTAGCGCAGACTGTGCTTCTTCAAAACTGGTAACTTCAAAACCTTCTTCTCTAAAAGTTTTTTCCAGTACCCAGCGCATTGCACGGTCATCATCAATCACCCAAATTTTATTTCGCGACATGACTCGCCTCCCAAGGTAAATATAAGCTAAATACTGTTTTTCCTGGAATAGATTGACATTCAATCATTCCGTTATGTTGATGCATAATATTTTGTGCGATGCTCAAGCCAAGTCCTGTACCGTTTGCGCGTCCAGTCACTAATGGATAAAACACAGACTCTAAAATGTCTTCAGGCACACCTGGGCCGTTATCTTCAATATCAACACGTACGGTAGAACGATTCAGCACACCATTAATGGTAACCAAGCGTTGAATACGAGTTCTTAAAATCAATTCAGGTCGATGCTCGGTAAAGAAATCGGGATGTTCGGTCATGGCTTGTACTGCATTGGCGCAAATATTCAGCATGACTTGAATCAATTGATCGCGGTCTGCCATGACTTCAGGTAAAGAAAGGTCATAATCACGGATAATATTTATTTTGTTTTTGGTTTGATTGACAATTAAACTGCGCACCCGTTCTAAAGGTTCGTGAATATTGACCAGTTCATAGCTTGGTAGTTGGCGTGAGCCGAGCATGGTGTCTGCCAAGTTTCTTAAACGATCGACTTCACTAATAATAATGTCGGTAAATTCGTCATATTTTGGGTCATTCAAGCTGCGTGCTAAAAGTTGAGTCGCACCACGAATTCCTGCAAGCGGGTTTTTAATTTCATGCGCCACACCACGTATGAGTTGCCGCGCCACCTGATGCTGCTGAATAAAGTTTTCTTCTTTGGAAATTTTGAGCATCCGATCAATCGGATTCAATTCAATCAGCAAAAGAGGATGATAAGGCTTGCCTGCATTTAACTGTGATGCAGTGTAATCGACATGAATATCTTTAAAATTGACATTAATGGTCGCTTCACGGCGGGTGTAGGGTTGACCAGTTTTGATGGTATTCAGGAAAGCCTCTTGCGTATTGAACTCATCATCAGGCATGTGCAGCAAATTTAAAACGGGTTGCCCCGAAGCGCGAATTAAACTGATATCAAACAATGCTTCACAAGACGAGTTTAAATAAAAAATATTCAGGTCACGATCAACCAGTAAAATTGCGGTGCTGAGGTTATCCACCAAAAGACGATAGTCAATGCTCTGGGTCTGATCCATTCGTGAATGCTTCCTGTATGAAATATTGTGCAAGGGCATTGTCATGTGTCAGCCATGTTCCAAATTTGGATCGAATTGAGGCGAATTAAGCAAAATGCACGCCAACTTTTCGTTTTTAGTGCATTTATCACTGAAGAATCGGAAAAATGCGCAGGAACTGGACTGAATTTTCAAGATATAACGGATAACAGAAACACTGTAAATAAAAAATGCATTAAAATGGTGCAATATTTAAATCATTCAGCCTGAATGGTTGTATTTTGGTGCATTATGCAAAGAGTCGGCTATTTCTCTATTTTTATGCAAAGAAAAGTCATACAATACGCGCATTCTAGTGGAGTGCAGATTCTATGAAATCCCCCAAAGTCGGTTTTGTTTCTTTAGGTTGTCCTAAGGCATTGGTAGATTCCGAACGAATTTTAACTCAGTTAAAAACTGAAGGTTATGATGTCGCATCTGATTATGAAGGTGCTGACTTAGTTGTTGTCAATACATGTGGTTTTATTGAATCTGCAGTACAAGAGTCCTTAGACGCGATTGGCGAAGCCATGAATGCCAATGGTCGTGTCATTGTGACAGGTTGCTTGGGTAAAGATGAAGATAAAATTCGTCAAATGCATCCCAACGTATTAAAAGTGACTGGCGCGGCTGCTTATCAGGACGTGATGGAAGCGGTGCATCAATATGTTCCTGAGCCACCAAAACATAATCCATTTATTGATTTGGTACCTGAACAAGGCATTCGTTTGACGCCTAAACATTATGCCTATCTTAAAATTTCAGAAGGCTGTAACCATCGCTGTACCTTCTGCATCATTCCAAGCATGCGTGGCGATTTAGTTTCGCGTCCTGTGGGTTCGGTATTAGAAGAAGCTGCGGCACTGAAACGTGCAGGCGTAAAAGAAGTATTGGTAATTTCTCAAGATACTTCTGCCTACGGCGTAGATACCAAATACAAATTGGACTTTTGGAACGGTCAGCCTGTTAAAACCAAATTCTATGATATGTGTGAAGCCTTAGGGCAATTGGGTATTTGGGTGCGTTTGCACTATGTCTATCCATATCCGCATGTGGATGCTGTAATTGATTTAATGGCACAAGGCAAAATTTTGCCTTATTTGGATATTCCATTCCAACATGCCAGCCCGAAAGTATTAAAGTTGATGAAGCGACCTGCGCACAGCGAAAACACGTTGGAGCGTTTAAAACTTTGGCGTGAAAAATGCCCTGAGCTGGTGATTCGTTCAACCTTTGTGGTGGGTTTTCCAGGCGAAACAGAAGAAGATTTCCAAATTTTGCTCGACTGGCTAAAAGAAGCGCAATTAGACCGTGTTGGTTGCTTTACTTATTCACCTGTTGAAGGTGCGGCAGCAAACGACTTGCCAGATCATGTGCCAGAAGAAATCAAGCAAGAACGCTATGAGCGTTTTATGCAGGTTCAGCAAGAAATTTCAGTAGCTAAACTGCAAAAACGTATTGGTCAAACCATGACCGTGTTGGTAGATGATTTGGAAGAAGAATTTCCAGTCGCAGTGGCACGTTCTTATGCAGATGCGCCAGAAATTGATGGCAACGTCTTTGTAGAAGATATTGACAAGAGCGTGATTAAAGCAGGTGATTTACTTGAAGTTGAAATTACCGATGCCGATGAATACGACTTATTTGCCAAGCTGATTCAGGTCAAATCTGCATAATGCTTTGCAGATTTGGATTGCTAGCTGTAAGCCATACAAATTGTAAAAAATTAAAGTTTAGAATTTAGAATTGGAGTAATGACAATGTTAGATTCAAAAAAGCCACGTTATGCACGTATCTTGTTGAAACTATCGGGTGAGGCACTTGCGGGTAATAAAGACATGGGGATTGATGCGCAAGTGCTCGATCAAATGTCTTTGGCAATTGCACACTTGGTCGGTTTAGGTGTGCAAGTGGGTATTGTTGTCGGTGGTGGTAACTTATACCGTGGCAGCCAATTACAAAAAGATGGCTTAGTTGGCCGTGTAACAGGCGACCAAATGGGTATGTTGGCAACGGTGATGAACGGTTTAGCCATGCGTGATGCCTTGGTGCGCCGTAACATCAAAACCCGTTTAATGTCTGCATTGCCTATTGGTACAGTGGTTGAGTCTTACTCAAGCCGTGATGCGATTCGTCACCTGACTCAAGGTGAAGTGTGTGTGTTCGTTGCGGGTACAGGCAATCCATTCTTTACCACAGATACAGCAGCATGTTTACGTGGTATCGAAATCGAAGCTAACTTGATCTTAAAAGCGACCAAAGTAGATGGCGTATATAACAAAGATCCAAGCAAATACGAAGATGCGGTGAAATATGACACACTTACATTTGACCAGGTGTTGGATGAAAAATTAGGTGTTATGGATTTAACTGCAATCTGCTTATGCCGCGATCACAATGTGCCGTTGCAAGTTTTTGATATGAATAAAGCAGGTGCATTGCTTTCTGTAGTGATGGGCGAAAAAGAAGGAACTCACGTAACGAACTAATGTACGTGAGCCACAAAGCTCTTTATACTACGGTTTAATTTAACCCTATATTTTGACTCAAATTTTAGAATACAGTAAGGAAGATCTTATGATTAACGATCTTAAAAAAGACAGCGAAGAACGTATGAGCAAGACTTTAGAGTCTTTAGAACATGGTTTTGCCAAAGTACGTACAGGTCGTGCACATCCATCAATTTTAAATGGTGTGATGGTTTCTTACTACGGTTCCGATGTGCCACTTAACCAAGTAGCCAACATTGGTGTAGAAGATTCACGTACCTTATTGGTTCAGCCATTTGAGCGTTCAATGGTGTCTGCAATTGATAAAGCAATTCGTGAGTCAGATTTGGGTCTAAACCCAATCACAGCCGATGCAATTCGTGTACCGCTTGCAGCATTGACTGAAGAAACTCGTCGTGACATGCAAAAAGTTGCGCGTTCTGAAGCAGAAAATGCCAAAGTTGCTATTCGTAACATCCGCCGTGATGTATTGGGCGACATCAAAGCATTATTGAAAGAAAAAGAAATTTCTGAAGATGATGAGCGCCGTGCAGCAGATGACATCCAAAAAATCACAGACAAATACGTTGCAGAAGTAGACAAGCGTCTTGCTGCAAAAGAAGCTGAGTTGATGAAGGTCTAATCAATGACCACATCGGAAGACAGCGCGTCTTTGCCAAAACATGTTGCCATCATTATGGATGGCAACAATCGTTTTGCAAAAAAAAATCAAATGCAAAAAGGGGAAGGACATCGCTCTGGTAAAGATGTACTTGACCCGATTGTTGAACATTGTAGAAAAAAACACATTCAAGCTTTAACCGTTTTTGCTTTTTCGAGTGAAAACTGGAATCGTCCGCAGTTTGAAGTGGATTTACTCATGCAATTGCTGGAAACCACAATTCATGAGCAATTACCACGCATGGAAAAATTCAATATTGCCTTACGTTTTATTGGTGACCGTTCACGTTTGTCGCCGCATTTGCGTGAGTTAATGTTGCATGCCGAACAAAGGACTGCTAATTTCAACAGCATGACACTCACAATTGCCATTAGTTATGGTGGTATGTGGGATATGGCACAAGCTGCAAAACAAATTGCAGCAGATGTTGTGGCGCATAAAATTGATATTGAACAAATAGATACACAACTTTTTGGTCAATATGTCAGTCTGGCAGACCTACCACCTGTCGATCTGTTGATTCGTACAGGTGGCGATTTTAGATTGTCCAACTTTTTACTTTGGCAAGCTGCGTATGCTGAATTGTATTTTACCCAAACCTTGTGGCCTGAATTTAGCATAGAAGAATTTGACGATGCACTGGCAGTATTTGGTGGTCGCGAACGTCGTTTTGGTAAAACTTCTGAGCAAATTCAACAAGAGAAAATTGAGAATTAATACATGTTAGAGCGGATTATTACCGCATTGGTATTGGTTGCTGTGGTGTTGAGTTGTATGTTTGCAACTCAGTCGCACTATCCAATGTTTATGCTGATGATTGTTGCAGCAGGGGTTGCGGGCTATGAGTGGTTCAAACTCATGCCAAGAAAAACTAAATATGTCCTCAAACCTGTGGCTTGGGGCTTTGGTGTATTGACTGCCGCTTTGGCAGCAATGGCACTTTATTTTAGTGATATTGCCTTGTTACTTTGGGCAGCTTCTATTTTGACATGGTTACTCAGTATTTATTGGGTCAAGTCTTATCCAGAATACGATGCATGGTATAACCCAAGCTTAAGTTTTATTGGTTTTATTCTAATTTCTGCTGCGGTCACTGCAATTTTTTCCGTATGGAATAGTTCGCCGTGGTGGTTAATGTACTTGTTCTTGTTGGTTTGGGGTGCAGACTCAGGTGCTTATTTTGTTGGGCGTAAACTGGGCAAGAAAAAACTTGCACCGAATGTCAGTCCAAACAAATCAGTAGAAGGCTTATATGGCGGTGTTTTTACTGCCATGCTAATCGTGATTGTTGTTGAAGTGGTGTATTTAGACCTGACTTTGGCACAACATATTTTATTCCTGATTCTTTCGGTGATTACGGTATTTAGCTCGGTATTGGGCGATTTGTTTGAATCCATGATCAAACGCCGTGCAGGTATTAAAGACTCTGGGCGCGTTTTGCCAGGTCATGGTGGTGTGCTAGATCGGATTGATTCTTTGCTTGCAGCAGCTCCAATTTTTGCTGCGGGTATGTATGTTTTAAAACTTATTGGCGTAGATTTATAAATGTCACAAGCTGTTTGTATCTTGGGTGTGACAGGTTCAATTGGACAAAGCACCCTAAAAGTACTGCAACAACATCCAGAGCAGTATTCAGTTTTTGCCGTGACGGCGCACAGCCGAATTCAAGAACTGGTTCAAATATGCAAACAGTACCATCCTAAAATTGTGGTTGTACCTGCGTCAAAAGTTGATGAGTTACAGCAATCACTTGCACAGCAACATATTTCTGAAATTGAAATTTTAAGCGATGAGGCGGGTTTAATCGCAGTTGCCGAACATCCTGAAGTGGATGTGGTGATGGCAGCCATTGTCGGTGCGGCAGGTTTATTGCCTACACTGGCTGCGGTTAAAGCGGGTAAGCGCGTGTTATTGGCCAATAAAGAAGCCTTGGTGATGTCGGGCGACATCATGATGCAGGCGGCACGTGAACATGGTGCTTTGTTATTGCCTGTAGATTCTGAACATAACGCGATTTTTCAATGTTTGCCTGAACATTATTTACAAACCGAAAGAAATGGACAACCTAAGTTAGGCGTATCACAAATTTTACTGACTGCTTCGGGCGGCCCATTTTTAAATCATAGCCTAGAAGAACTGCAACACGTTACCCCTGCACAAGCCTGCAAACATCCAAATTGGTCTATGGGACAAAAAATTTCGGTAGATTCTGCAACCTTAATGAACAAAGGTTTGGAATTAATCGAAGCGTGTCATCTTTTTGCAATTTCAGAACACTTTGTTACAGTTGTGGTTCATCCACAGAGTATTATTCATTCCATGGTTCAATATGTGGATGGTTCAACTTTGGCACAAATGGGTAATCCTGATATGTGTACGCCAATTGCGCATGCTTTGGCATGGCCGCAGCGTATCCAAACGCATGTTCCGCCTTTAGATTTGTTTGTCAATCATCAGCTTGATTTTCAAGCACCCGATACCACACGTTTTCCTGCGTTAAGTCTGGCACGTCAAGCCATGCAAGAAGGTGGTCTGGCGCCTGCTATTTTAAATGCAGCAAATGAAATTGCAGTTGCAGCATTCTTGCAGCAAAAAATTCGTTTTACTGAAATTGCGACAGTGGTTGAGCATACCTTGAACCAAATACAAAATTCAGCCGCAGAAAGCATTGAACTGATTTTGCAGGCAGACCAAAATGCTCGTGCTATTGCACAGTATTTTGTGTTGAATAAAGGAAGCTAAAGCATGAGTGCCTTATTTATTGTGGTTGCAGCGATTCTTTTGCTAGGACCTTTAATTGCAATTCATGAGTTTGGGCACTACTTTGTTGCACGTAAATTAGGTGTCAAAGTTTTGGTGTATTCCATAGGCTTTGGGCCAACCATTTTAAAATGGACGTCTAAAAAATCGGGGATTCAATATCAGCTTTCGGCACTGCCTTTGGGTGGCTATGTCAAAATGCTTGATGAACGCGAAGAAAACGTTGCAGAAGCAGACCTACCTTATGCCTTTAATCGTCAGCATCCGTGGAAACGTATTGCGATTGTGGCAGCAGGTCCGTTAATCAACCTGATTTTTGCCATATTATTGTTCTGGCTATTATTTTTACCCTCTCAAGAACAGTTGAATACCCGTGTGGGTAAGGTACTGGCAGATACACCTGCGGCGGCAGCGCAAATGCAAGTAGGTGATAAGATTACCGCCATTGATGGTACGCCTGTGACGACATGGGAAAAGCTGAACTTTGCCTTGGTAGATCGTGTAGGTGAAACAGGCAAGATCCAGGTACAGGCGGAACGCGCAGGTGAAATCAAAACATTTAGCTTACCCATTCAAAATTTCTTAAATGATCAATCCCAATCACCTTTAGATATCTTGGGTTTTACACCGTATCGCCCACAAATTCCTGCAATTGTCAGTAAGTTAAGTGAAGATGGTGCGGCCATTCGTCAAGGTATGCAAGTCGGCGATCAAATTATTGCGATTGATGGCGTCAAAATGAATGACTGGTACGATGTGGTACAAGTTGTTCAAGCATCGCCAGAAAAATTACTGAAAGTAGATGTGCTGCGTAACAATCAAGTACAGCAACTGGAAGTGATGCCGCAAGGCAAACGTGACAATATGGGCAATGTTTCGGGTGTATTGGGTGTGCAAAGTGATCCTGGAAAAATTGTCATTCCAGAAGATTTTAAGCAAACCATTCAATACAGCCCGAGTGAAGCTTTATTTATGGCGGTAGATAAAACAGGTCAGCTGTCTAGCATGATTCTGAATTCTATTGTCAAAATGGTACGTGGTTTAATTGGTTTAGATAACTTATCAGGCCCAATTACTATTGCCAAAGTCGCAGGGCAAAGTGCGGAAATGGGGTGGCAAACTTTTATTTCCTTTATGGCACTTATGAGCGTAAGCTTAGGAATTCTAAATTTATTGCCAATTCCAATGTTGGATGGCGGGCATTTAGTTTATTATTTTATCGAGCTGATTCGTGGAAAACCTGTTTCTGAACAAATACAATTAGTTGGTTTAAAAATTGGTATGGTACTGCTTGGAAGTATGATGCTCCTTGCATTATTTAATGACATTATGCGTTTATAACAACGTAGATACGAAATAAATTTAACACTGGAAAAGACTGGCATGCAGCACACACATTTATTTATGCCCTTGGCACTGGTTAGTGCAATGGCGGCAACACAACAAGTATATGCAGCAGATGAATTTATTGCGCGAGATATAAAAATAGATGGTCTTGTTCGTTTAACGCCAGCCAATGTCTATGGAATGATTCCAGTGAATAGTGGTGATCGTGTCAATGAAGCAGTGTTGGCCAATGCGATTCGTTCACTCTATGCCACAGGTTTGTTTGATGACATTCAGGCCAGTCGTGAAGCCGACACTTTAGTGTTTAAAGTGGTTGAGCGCCCAATCATTTCTAAGGTTGAATTTAAAGGCAATAAACTGATTCCAAAAGAAGCGTTGGAAGATGGTTTAAAGAAAATGGGTGTGGCTGAAGGTGAAGTACTGAAAAAGTCAGCACTACAAACTTTAGAATCTGAACTTGAACAGCAGTATATGCAGCAAGGTCGTTATGATGCGGATGTACGTGTCATTACCACAGCACGTCCAAATAACCGTGTAGATTTAACTGTAGAGTTTGTTGAAGGCAAAGCCGCTAAAGTGGTGGATATCAACATTATTGGCAATACGGTATTTAAAGAAAGTGACATTAAGCAGGCGTTTGCTGTTAAAGAAAGTAGCTGGAGTTCGATTGTTACCCGTAATGACCGTTATGCACGCGAAAAAATGGCAGCAAGCTTGGAAGCATTACGTGCGTTATATCTGAATAAAGGTTATATCAACTTCAATATCACTAACTCTAGCTTGAATTTGAGCGAAGATAAAAAGCATATTTTTGTTGAAGTTTCGGTGGATGAAGGCGAGCAATTCAAGTTTGGCGAAAGCAAGTTCTTGGGCGATGCTTTGTACAAACCAGAAGAACTTACAGCACTGCAAATTTATAAAGATGGTGAAACCTATTCACAAGAAAAAGTGAATGCGGTGAAACAATTGTTGCTACGTAAATATGGCAATGCAGGCTATTACTATGCCGAAGTGAATATTGTGCCGCAAATTGACAAAGAAACGAAACTAGTCGATTTAAACTACTACATTAACCCAGGTCAGCAAGTTACAGTACGTCGTATTAACTTCGCAGGTAACAGTAAAACTGCCGATGAGGTACTTCGTCGTGAAATGCGTCAAATGGAAGGCGCATTGGCAAGTAATGAAAAAATCGACTTATCTAAAGTCCGTTTAGAACGTACAGGTTTCTTTAAAACTGTTGATGTTAAACCTGTGCGTATTCCCAACGTGCCTGATCAAATTGACTTAAATGTAAATGTAGAAGAACAGCACTCAGGTACAAGTACTTTAGCGGTAGGTTTCTCGCAAAGCGGTGGTGTGACGTTCCAAGCTGGTTTAAGCCAAACCAACTTCTTGGGTACAGGTAACGCAGTTTCGATTGATTTATCACGTTCTGAAACTCAGGATTACTATAACCTGAGTGTGACCGACCCGTACTTCACGATTGATGGTGTGCGTCGTGGTTACAACATGTACTATCGTAAAACCAAACTGGACGATGACTATAACGTAAACAACTATGTGACAGACAGTTTAGGTGGCGGCATTAACTTCGGTTACCCAATTGATGAAAACCAAAGCATTAGCGCAGGTTTAAACATTGATCAGACAGAGGTGACCACGGGTCCTTATGTTTCGACTTATGTACGAGATTATTTATTGGCGAATGGTGGAAAGCCAACAAGTTCACGACAAGATGTCTGTGTTGGTGAACTAACAAATAATATTTGTAATGGTTCGTTAGTTGATTTTGATGATAAATTTAAAGGTGACTTCCTTACTTATAACTTAAATTTAGGTTGGTCGTATAACACTTTAAACCGTCCAATTTTCCCTACTACAGGTATGTCACATCGTGTAAATGGTGAAATTGCCTTACCAGGTAGTGATGTGGAATTCCAAAAAGTCACTTATGATGCTCAAGCCTATTTCCCATTAGGTAAGGATTTTGTCTTGCGTGGCTATGGTAAGTTAGGTTTTGGTAATGATTTACCGTTCTATAAAAACTTCTATGCGGGTGGTTATGGTTCGGTGCGTGGTTATGACAACAGTACCTTAGGTCCAAAATATCCGGGTGTAACAAGTAATGAAGCGCGTACGAAGGATTATTCACCAGAGGAAGTGGGTGGAAATGCTTTGGTACAATTCGGTACCGAATTAGCTTTGCCTGTACCATTTAAAGGCGATTGGACACGTCAAGTTCGCCCTGTGATTTTTGCTGAAGGCGCACAAGTATTTGATACTCAGTGTGATATTTCTCAAGGTAAATTATATTGGGAAGGTGGTGTCAATGATAATGGTGTTGATGCCAAACAGTATTGTAAAGACAACTACGGCTTTGACTTCGGTGAGATGCGTTATAGCGTGGGCGTCGGCTTTACTTGGATTACCATGATTGGTCCATTGTCACTTAGCTATGCATATCCATTGAATGATAAACAAGGCGATGACACCAAAAATATCCAATTTGAAATTGGTCGTACTTTCTAAGTACGACCCAGATTGGATCGTTTAAACACAGGATGTAGCACATGAAAAAAACAATATTGAGTTTGGCATTGTTTGGTTTGTCTAGCATGGCTGCTATGGCGCATGCAGCAGGTTATGGTGTGGTGAGCTTGGAGCGTGTTGTTGAAAGCAGCAGTTATCTCAAACAGCAAAATTTGGCCTTGCAACAATCAGTTAAACCGCAAACCACTAAACTTGAGCAATTGGCCAAAGAGTTAGAAACCATGCAGCAGCGTGCGCAACAATCTAACAATTTATCTGATGCTGAAAAGCAGAAAATGAATACCCAATTCCAAGCTAAGCTAAAAGAATTTAATGGTTTGCAGCAAGTTGTTCAAACCCGTGTTCAGGCAGAGTTGCAGAAAATTAACGATGGTTTTGAAACACGTTTAAAGCAAGTTGCTGAACAATTGCGTAAAGAAAATGGTTTAGATGTGGTTTTGAATAAAAACTCAGCACTTGCCTATGACCCGAAGCATGATTTAACTGATAAAATGATTCAAAAGGTTAACGCAATTAAATAATCAATGAGTTCTCAATATTATCGCTTAGAAGACATTGCTGCTCTAGTTCAAGGTCAATACATTGGACAGGCCGATTTACGTTTGCGAGGTTTGGCAAGCCTTGAGTGTGCTCAAGCAGATCAACTTACATTCGTAAATGGCGATAAGTATTTAGCACAAGCACGTAGCTCCCAAGCGGGGGCTTTTATTGTGACTGCTCAATTGCAAGCCGAGTTAGACAACCATCATAACTTTATTGTGGTGGATAACCCGTATTTAGCTTTTGCAATTCTGACTCATGTTTTTGAGCGCAAACATACTCAACGTGGCATTGAAAGCACTGCACAAATTCATCCATCTGCCATGATTGCTGATAGTGCCTATATTGGTCATTATGTAGTGATTGGTGAAAACTGTGTGGTGGGTGACAATACGATTGTGCAATCGCATTGTAAAATTGATGATTTTGTTGAAATTGGTCAACAGTGTTTTATTGATTCTCACGTCACCTTAACCGGTGAGGCTAAACTAGGCGATCGAGTACGTATTCATGCCAACACGGTAATTGGCAGTGAAGGCTTTGGTTTTGCGCCTTATCAGGGTAAATGGCATCGTATCGCACAACTCGGTTCAGTCATTATTGGTAACGATGTCCGTATTGGCTCGAACAGCAGCATCGACCGTGGCGCATTAAACGATACAATTTTGGAAGATGGCGTCATTGTTGATAATCTTGTGCAAATCGCACATAACGTCAAGCTTGGCGCACATACCGCAATTGCGGCAAAGACTGCAGTTGCAGGAAGTGTGACGATTGGCAAAAACTGTATCATTGGTGGTGGAAGTGCAATTTCAGGGCACTTAAATATTGCCGATAATGTGACTTTGACGGGAATGTCAATGGTCACAAATAATATTTCTGAAGCAGGGAAATATTCTTCAGGTATTGGCTTGTTTGAAAATCAAAAGTGGAAACGTACCGTTGTGCGTCTCAGACAATTAGCAGATGTGCCATTGACCCAATTGGTGAAAAGACTTGATGATATGCAATCTCAAATTGAGTCCCTTGAATCAACTTTTAAATTGCGTAAATAATTATGATGACTGAGTCGAATTCTAGCACCTTCACTAAACCTGAATTGCCAATGCACATTCAAACTATTCGTGAATATTTACCCCATCGTTATCCATTTTTATTGGTCGATCGCATTGTCGAAGTGACTGATAACGGTATCGTGGGTTATAAGAATGTATCTATTAACGAAGAATTCTTGCAAGGCCACTTCCCGAATTATCCGATCATGCCTGGCGTTTTAATCGTTGAAGCATTGGCACAAGTGTCGGGTATTCTAGGTTTTATCATGAATAATGAGAAACCAAGCGCAGGTTCACTGTTTCTTTTTGCAGGCGCAGAAAAAGTTCGATTTAAAAAACAAGTCGTTGCAGGCGATCAACTTGTATTAAAATCGGAATTAGTTATGCAAAAACGAGGCATTTACAAATATAATTGTATCGCCACCGTTGATGGCGTTGTCGCAGCAACCGCGGAAATTATGGTTTCGCATCAGAAAACAGAGCAAGCATGAGCAATAACCCACTCATTCACCCAACCGCTATAATTGACTCATCTGCAGTAATTGCTTCAGATGTGACAATTGGACCATATTGTATTGTTGGCCCAAATGTAACGATTGGTGAGGGTACAAAACTTCATTCACATGTGGTGATTGGGGGTTATACCCGTATTGGTCAGCACAATGAAATCTTCCAGTTCGCAAGCGTAGGCGAAGTCTGCCAAGACTTGAAATATGCGGGCGAGGAAACTTGGTTAGAAATTGGTGATCACAACAAGATTCGTGAACATTGCAGTCTGCATCGTGGTACGGTACAAGATAACAGCCTGACCAAAATTGGTAGTCACAATCTACTCATGGTGAATACGCATATTGCTCACGACTGTATGGTGGGTGATCACAATATTTTTGCCAATAACGTGGGTGTGGCAGGTCATGTGCATGTTGGGGATTATGTGGTTGTCGGTGGAAACTCTGGTATTCACCAATTCTGTAAAATTGACTCTTATAGCATGATTGGTGGTGCATCGCTTATTCTTAAAGATGTGCCTGCGTATGTCATGGTTTCTGGTAATCCTGCACATGCATTTGCAATGAATGTGGAAGGAATGCGTCGTAAAGGCTGGTCGAAGGATGTGATTCAAGGTCTTCGTGAAGCCTTTAAACTGATTTATAAATCTGGATTAACGACAGAGCAGGCCATTCAACAAATTCGCAGTGATATTTTGCCAAATGTGGCAGAAGCGCAGCGTTTAATTGATTCTTTAGAACAATCTGAACGTGGTATTGTGCGTTAAGGTTTGAGTTTACCGAATACGGCAAGCTTCAGAATATTAAAAGACATCCTCGGATGTCTTTTTTTATTGGCTTATTTTAAAAATCTTGCTTCTTCAGACTTTGGATATTGGCTCAGAATTTTACTTTTGTATTCCGCTGCTAAAGTAGGTTTGTGATCTACATCTTGCGCTATGCTATATAAGCGATATAAGGCACTTGATGCTTTTGCAGATTGGGGATACTTTGTTGCCACAATTTCAAAATTCTTTTTGGCTTCGCTGTAATTGGTCGGTTCAATCGCTAAATTAAACTCAGCTAACCAAAAATAAGCATTGCTGATATACACACTGTTTGGGTGGTTTTTAATAAAGTTTTGCATGGGTGCAATGGCTTTTTTAGCACCACCTTGTTTATAGGCATCCAATGCAACAGTATAGGCTGCTTTTTCCAGCTCAATATTGGTATTTAAACCTTGAGCTGTTGGACTCACATGCGTTGTATTTTGCACAGATTGCGTGGCATTGTTGTTTAACTGGTTGTTGCTGGCGCTGGGTGCAGTATCTTTTTGGTTATCCTCCTCAGCGGCAGGAGCAGATTCAGGGTCTATTTTTTGTTGGAGCAGTTCTAGACGTTGATCTAAATCGGTATAGCGATTTTGCAATTCATGTTTGAGCTGCGCAATTTCATTGTCTTGTTCTTCAATTTTGCCACGTAACTGGCGGATGTCATTTTCAAGTTGCTGATTTTTTTGCATCAACTGCCAATTGATATTGGTGGGTACATTAGCAGTTGCCATATTACTCGTTGCAATCGCAGGGCTATTGGCATAGCCAGCACTGCTTTGGCTGAGGTTGTGGCTTTCAATTGGAATATTGGCAAATACAGACGTTGAGCACAGTAGGGCAAGAGCACAAAGTGCATGCTTTTTTAGCATAATTGAATATCCATCTTAATCTTGTATAAGTGAGTCCTTGTAAGCGTATTGGACTCAACCTGTTGATTTAGTCATTTTCCACATTTAAAACGTCCGCGCGTGGAATTGCAATAAGCTTTTACAAACTTATCATCAATCTCAGCGCAATATGGGTAAATCTAGGATTTAAATCTCGAAATAATTTTATGATGGGTTAGTTAGACTAAATTTTAAATGACGTTATTCTATAAATGTCTTCAATTGTTTTTAAAATAATCAATTGGATAGCATTATAAAAGGAAATACAGAACAACGCTTGCAAGTTTGTTAAAAATCTCTATACTCTGTTTTTGCAATGGTAGCCCTGCTGGTTACTTCGCAATTGTACTCTACGAACCCCGTCAGGACCGGAAGGTAGCAGCGGTAGTGGAACTATGATGTGCCGAAGGCTTGCTGGTAGGGTTGCCACCAGTTTTGAAATAATAATTCTATTTATCTTCTACTTATTTTGATCTTATATCCACTATTTTAAAAATCCTGCTCTTTCCTACGAATTGCTTTCATAATCGCATCCATATCAAAGCCCCGATACTGTAAAAAACGAATTTGTTTGGCTTTAAGTTTTGGCTCGTTTGCGACTTCTGTGCCGAATTTTTTCACTTTCAGTTGATAGGCTTGTTCTGCCCAATCAGTTTCTTTAAGTTCTTCTGAAATTAAACTGCTATCCACTTTTTTGTTTTTAAGAGCCATTTTAATACGATTTGGCCCTTTACCTTGCCGCTTTTGGCTAGCCAGTAACATTTCTGCTAGGCGTTGATCACTCTGATAATTTTCACGTGCCAATTCATTGACTAACTCAATCACTTCATCACGGTTTTCTGCATATAAAGCCAGTTTTTCAATTAAGTCATTTTTAGAATATTCTTTACGCGTTAAGACAGCAAAGGCGTAGCTGCGTAGACGAGAACCTGTTAGTCCTGGGCGTTTGTTTTGCTGTTCGTCTTGGTCTTCATTGTGATTGTGTTCTTGATCATCAATGGCATCTGTATAAGCAGGGTATTGTTTATTAATGTTAGGCGCAGAATTTGAGGCAAAATGCAGGGCAGACGTTGTTTCGGAATATATCTGCTCAGTTCGGCTACATGATTGCTCATCTTCGCCAAATTGTTGTTTTAGCGCAGCGTAATCAATCAGTTTGGGGAATTTGTCTTCAGGCATGGTAATGCTTCCATATACAATAAAACGCTCCGTAGAGCGTTCTATTTAATTCAGTTTGTTGTGTTCATATTAGCGCATGCTTTAAACATCAAGTAAGTCGAATTCTTCTTCGTCTTTATCTTCTACAGGTGCAGCTTGACCTGTCGTGAGTAGTTGTTCACGAATAATCGCTTCGATGCCTTTAGCAAGCTCTGGATGTTCTTCAAGATGGCGAATGGTGTTGTTTTTACCTTGACCAATTTTATCGCCTTGATAAGAATACCAAGCACCAGCTTTTTGCACGATATTTTGTTGAACAGCCAAATCGACCAGCTCGCCCAAATGGTTAACGCCTTTACCGTAAAGAATCTGGAACAATGCTTCTTTAAATGGAGGTGCCATTTTGTTTTTCACAACTTTGACTTTGGTTTCAGAACCAATAATCTCGTCACCTTCTTTCACTTGACCTACACGGCGAATATCTAAACGAACAGAAGCATAGAACTTCAATGCGTTACCACCAGTTGTGGTTTCTGGGCTACCAAACATTACACCAATTTTCATACGAATTTGGTTAATGAAGATCACCATACAGTTCGAGCGTTTGGCATTACCTGTGATTTTACGCAAGGCTTGGCTCATTAAGCGTGCTTGTAAGCCCATGTGTGAGTCACCCATTTCGCCTTCAATTTCGGCACGAGGGGTTAAGGCAGCTACGGAGTCGACCACAATCATGTCGATTGCGCCAGAGCGTACCAACATATCGGCAATTTCAAGAGCTTGTTCACCGTTGTCTGGTTGCGATACTAAAAGATTGTCAATATCTACACCAAGTTTACGTGCATATTGAGGATCAAGCGCGTGTTCGGCATCAATAAAGGCACAAGTTCCACCAGCTTTTTGACATTCTGCAATGGCTTGCAAGGTCATAGTCGTTTTACCTGATGATTCAGGGCCGTAAATTTCAATGATACGACCTTTAGGTAAGCCACCAATACCCAATGCAATATCTAGGGTCAATGAGCCTGTAGATACGGCTTCTACCGCTTGCACAGTGTTGTCACCAAGACGCATGACTGTGTTCTTACCAAATTGTTTTTCAATCTGGCTTAACGCAGCGTTTAACGCCTTGCTTTTATTCTCATCCATCTTACAACCTCAATACGATGTCACGAAACAATATACTCAAGTGGATGCATTTACTTAAATCTTTTCCACATGCAATATAGTGACAGAATTTGTCCTGTAGTTCTATTTATATCACGGGCTGTACGACAGCCTGTGACGCTCTATTTAATCATCATTATATGACCAAAATTGGTCAAATTGCTGATCATTCTCTTGTTTAAATTTGCTGATGTCACGACGGTCTTTTTTACTTGGTCGATGATCAGGTCGTGCTAGATTATGCAACTTTCTTTGGGTCGCAATCAATTCCCTGCGTGCAATACTCACTTCAGTTTCTTCATAAAGTTGCTGAGCGACAGGGGCAGGGCCGCGTACGCCAGATAATGCCTTGACCAATACGGTTTTCTTATCAAAACCTTGTTGAATGGTCAGCTCAGTTCCCACACGAATTTCTTTGGAAACTTTAACGCGCTCGCCATTGTGATGTACTTTGCCGCCTTCAATGGCAGCTTTTGCAATAGAGCGGGTCTTGAAAAAACGTGCAGCCCATAGCCATTTATCAATTCGGATCGTTTCAATGGCTTCGTGGGACGAAGTTTTAGGCATATTTTTGAGTGTCCTCAAATT
The DNA here is from genome assembly GCF_013391485.1 of Acinetobacter sp. SwsAc5. Classification (NCBI taxonomy): domain Bacteria; kingdom Pseudomonadati; phylum Pseudomonadota; class Gammaproteobacteria; order Moraxellales; family Moraxellaceae; genus Acinetobacter; species Acinetobacter sp. SwsAc5. The sequence goes on along the minus strand of NZ_JACAXD010000036.1, from coordinate 4,093 downwards.
GTTCTAAGACAGGAATTAAATCTGTTAATTGGTGCAACATAGGGTAATTACAAGTCTGACGCGTAGGTTTTGCTGAGGATGGCTGGGCAATACTATATAAGTGTCCAATCCCAAAGGCTTTAGCACCATTAAGCACCTTTTCGGTGTCATCTATAAAATAGCAATCTTCAGGATTAAATGCATGTTGTTGTTGCAATGTTTGCCAAAATTCAACGCGCTCTTTGGCATAACCAATACTTTCAGAACTAACAATCACTTCAAAATACTTTGCTAAACCTGTGTGTGCTAATTTAAAGTCTAAACCTGCACAATCGGCATTGGTGGTGAGCCAAATGTGATAGCCATTATTTTTTAAATATTCCAGTAACTCGATAGCTTGTGGACGCAACGTGACTTGATCTTTATATTCAAGTTGCATCGCAAGCATATCTACACCCACTTTAGCCGTCCAAAAACGTGAGGAATACCACTCTAAGGTGTGGCTATGCGCTTGATAAAAATCGTATAAAATTTCTTTGCTGCGCTCTAAAGAACAGGCGTGTAATTCTGCATAGCGAATAGGCAGTTGTTCATTCCAAATAAAATCATCATAAGCGAGATCTAACAGCGTTCCGTCCATGTCAAACATGATGATATTTTTGTGCATTTAGACATCCTAAACCATAAAGCAATTGCCAAAAGGCAAATAAAACTGGCTCATTTAAACATGCTTGAGGCATAACTCAAAATGCTGTCTGATTATTCGCCAAATTGTGCTAGGCTAAATAAATAAGCACTGTACATGCGTTGCATATAAATTAGGTGAGATGGGGCAGTTGTAAAAAGTAACTGTAGCGTTCACAAAAACAATTTTTTTGACATATTTCTGTATTTGTTTGTCTGTACAAGCATAGAAATTGAATGGTAAATTTTTTAAATTAGGGAGCTAGTAATGGCTGAACAACAGTATTTAGATTTAAAACACTTAGATAAACAACTCGATGAGTTTGAGAAAAAGAAGAAAAAAATTAAGAAAATGCGTATCGGCTATAAATTATTTGCGCATTTAATGGGCGATGAAAAATTCGCCCATCATGTTTCAGAGTCGGCATTAAACCCAGATAAACGTAGTTATCGTAAAGTCAAAATTAAAATCACCTCAGATGAGGGAGAGTTAACTTTTCTAGAAAAGGATTGATTAATTTTTTGATTTAAAATTCTAGTGATTTTGATTATGTATACAAATTTGTGTACCTTTAAATCTGGCCCGATTGATGCAGATCGGGCTTTTTTATACCTTAATTCTATGAATGGTTCAACCTGAATTAGAATCCTTTTATAAGTCGAAATTTGATCATAAATGATCAGTAAAATTAGTATTGAAAGTCCCTTCTTTTACGCCATGTATTGCTCAGGATGAGGAGTATATTCCGCAAGTGGATGAGGGGATTCTTATAAAAAACCTCTCCCTGAGGAGCATGCTCCGCAAGTCTCCTAAAAGGAAAGGGAATTTCCTTTGCAGTGATTCAAAAATGATTTAAGAAAGAATCTTTTTAAATAAAATGCATCAAGTTGTCATAATCTGCACTTAAGCTATTCAGCAAACTCAGTGAAATGTAATAGGTCGTGTTTAGTCTATTTCAGTATAAGTTCTGTGTATAAATGTGGCAATGTGCGCTCAAATGTTACGCTTTAACTATCAAAAGAGGCATGAATATGACAGAACGATACCTGAGAATATTGACAATTTTTCATGATTAAATAAATTTAAAAGGAATTGTGATGTCTATTTTAGGAATTGCCATTACCACTATTTTGGGTTTATTGGGTATTGCTGCAATTATTATTGGTTTTTTTGGTGGTGAAACTTATTTGGTGATTGTGGGTATTTTATTATTGGTTAGTGGTGCACTCACTTTATCGATGTTTAAAAAAAGATTATCCAATCCATTTAAAGATTAATTAACTAAGCACTCAATAAATAAAAAACTCAAGTAAAAATGAATTGCCTTGACACATAAAGTCTTGATTTAGCATATCTAGCCACTAAATTTTATCTACGCATCAGCCGTAAATTTTATTACAATGTTTTTATGAAAGTAATGAAAAATTAGACCTTTAGATACAGTCGGCTTTGTTGCACAAAGATTTCATAACTATATGATTTTAAAAGTTTTGATTATTTTTTGATCCAAAATTAAATTTATTTAAATCAGATGCTTACATATTTATGCAACAAAGCCGATACAGTCTAAAAAGGATAGTTATGTTTATAAAAACAACAGCGCCAACGCATACTTTAATTTTACAGTTGCTGCCAATCATGCAGCAGGCGTGTGAAATTTTAAATCAGGAATTTCAAGATTATTGTTCAGGTGCTGCTTTTGATGTAGAAAAGAAAACCGATGATTCTCCTGTTACGCAAGCCGATTATCGAGTCAATTATTATTTAATGCAGGCTTTGGCAAAAATCTCCAATTTACCTATCTTGTCAGAAGAAGGTGAGCAAGACCAACGTCAGCAATGGCAGGAGTTTTGGTTGCTTGATCCTTTAGATGGCACGAAAGAGTTTTTACATCAACGTCCTGAATTTACCATTAATTTAAGTTTAATTTGTGGTGTGCAAACAACTTTTGCAGTACTTGCAGTACCAGGCGAGCAAACTATTTATTTTTGTCCTGAACAGGGTATGCCATTGAAATATCATATTTTAACTCAGCAATGGTATCTCTATCAGTCTGAACCCACGGTAACATCTTCAGTTCTAAAAATTGGATTAAGCCACAGTAGTCAAAAAAAATCACACTATGCAGACTATTTAAAAAGCTTGGCGCAGTTGACCAATTTTGAAGAACTAAAAGCAGGTAGTGCTTATAAATTCTGTATGATTTTGGAAGATCGTGTCGATATTTACCCACGTTTTCATCCGACTTCTGAGTGGGACACCAGTGCAGGACAATGTTTATTGGAACGAATAGGTGGTGGATTGGTCGATTTTCAGGGGCGGGCATTTTTATATAATCAGCGCGATACATTGTTAAATGGTGGTTTTATCGCCTATAAAAATACGCAGATGAAACAGATTGCCTTACAAGCACTTGGACTTATGGCGAAGTCAGATTGAGCAAAGTGCTGAACATGGTATAGTGTCAAGCAACCAAGTTAAAATTTTGGCTAGATCATGGCATTAGAACTACTCCCTGCAAGTATGCTTAAAGCAATTGATTTATTGCCTGATGCTCAGACGCCTGTGACTTTGTTTACCCGTCATTCTATTCGTGAAATTGTCGTTGGTCAGGGTTTGGCTGGCTATAATTTACAATTGACCGAACAAGGTCGCGATTTAGCCGAAGCATGGGGAGGCTACTTGGTTGGAAATACAGATCGGGTGATTCAACACTGTATTTCAAGTCCTATTCAGCGTTGTGTCGATACGGCTGCTTTAATGATTCGTGGGGCAGATGGCATTACCCTCGAACCCAATACCCATCACATTGAAATTATAGAACAAGGTTTATTGGTGGAACCAGGAAGCTTTGTACTTGATATCAAACAGGCAGGCCCATATTTTCAGAAACAGGGTGCTTTAGGCTTTATTAATAGTTTTGTGAATAATGCCTTGCCCGGCATGAAACATCCGATTCATGGTGTCGTGGATGTCCTTGAGCTGATTTATAACACCCATCCAACCAACCAATACGGACTGAGTTTGGCTGTGAGTCACGATACGATTTTGGCCGCAATTATCGCGGTGATTTCTGGACGTAATGAAGTCACACAAGCTGATTGGCCAGACATGATGGAAGGTTTATTTGTTTGGTTTGAAGGCGATGAGTTTTTAGAATCCAAGCTAAAATGGATTTGGCGCGGTCAGATTCACACTTTAGATATCTCGCAATTTCGTCAGAAAGTTTAAGCAGAACATTGAACGCATGTTCTAGTGCTATCCATTCAGTGCGATAGAATACCGTCTGTCAGAAATTAAAAAGGCGGATTCAAGCGGCAAGTGCAACAGTATAAAAACCAGCCATAACTTCACTCGGTGTATACCAACCTAGTGTTTTTCTAGGACGATGGTTGAGTGCAAATTCTATCTGCTCTATTTGTTCGTTTG
>NZ_JACAXD010000035.1:0-26208 GCF_013391485.1 Acinetobacter sp. SwsAc5 | reverse complement strand
AAGTATTTGGATTGTCACTGCTTGCTCCAAAGTTAACATGTTGAGCAGTCCAAAATGACCGCTATATTAACCAAGGGGGTCAGTTTTTAAATGCCATTAGGGGGTCATTTTTACACTGCCGCTAACAATGTTACAACGAGTATGAGATTTATGAGCGTGAATCAGACGGGTTTTACGTGTGTGTGAATTTCCCCAAAGGTAGTATTGAGGTGCTTGAAACCAAAGAAGAAGTTATCAGATTTTTTGGGTTTGATCCAATTTCAAAAGAGCTTTTTGACGCAGTTGATTTTAAAACTGCTGAAATCCTATCAACACCCGAACACGGCACAGGTGAAAGGATTATCTTGAACACTTGGAATGATGTGGATTATGAATTTATAGGTCAGTTGATTCACCGAAGCCTGTTAGATTTTTATGATTGTATTTTGGAAATCTATAAGCTGAATACAGGTAACTATGTCTGTACCGAAAAATCGGAACGTGGTTATTCAGATGTCAGAGTTTTAGATCATCAGGCATTGGTTGAACTATTGGGATAGGTGGAGATATGGATGGACTTAACATTAGAAGAAGTCGAGTGTTGTGAACCTACTTCGTGAATTACAATCATGTAAGTGTACTGGTGATCTCTGTTAAGGGATCATCATAGTATTAAACGCATCAGCAGACGCGCCCCGCTTGCGCTCTTGGGACAGCTGTTTGCACAGCTGTCATCTACCCGACCCTTTGCTTACGCTACGGCCACCAGTGCTTACGCCACTGGTGGGGCTTCGCCGTATTCAGAAAAAGCGGCTAATCAGTGCGGATAAAACAGGCAAAAAGGTTTGTATCTAATACTTATTTGAAAAGCATCCTTACATAAATTTACTTTCTATATTTGTGGTATATGGTTATAATAAAAACATCAGCAAATAGAGTGAATGTTATGATTATCAAAAGCCTTAAAATCAATTCTAATCATGTTCTTATCGAACTTAGCCCAAGCCTTTCTTTAAAACTAATTTGCATGGGTCTTAATGTGAGCCGTGATAATTTTATCACGATCCGCAAAAACAAGTTTGCAGCTGATTTCTTGGAGCCTATGGCGGCCAGTGGTATTCCAGTTGATCAAGTTATCGAAAAAAGTTTTCTTGAATTCACTCATAAATACAGCGTAGATAGCTCAGAACTTGCAGCTTGGACTTTGCTACATGGCAAAATCAGCAACGAATCCGTAAAACTCAGCTGTTCTAAATATTTCATGGCCGTATTTCAGCGCAGCATCAATCTTTACCCTGAGATCAAGGAAGCAGTATTAAAACTGGTTAAGTCATTCCGTTCCCTTGCTAAAAAACAAGGTGATGCCGACTTTTACCAGTCTTTGAATTCCAAATTATCTGATTCATTCGCATAAGGAAGTACGGATATGTCAGAGCAATTCATTATTGATCTAATAGATAGAAGTTACACCTTTGAAGGTGAGGAATTGGCCAACATTGAAGGTCATCCATATCCGGATAGCTGCGCATTTTATAAATACGCCGTCTACCTACGTGACAGTGATAACTATTACGTTTGCGTGGATCGGTTTAGCAATCAAATGAAAATCGTGGAATCTCCTAAACAGGTCATCGACTTTTTTGGCCTTGATCCAATCGCTAAACGCCTATTCGATGAGCTTGAATTCTCTTATAGCGTAGAAATATCAAGTCAGGAGCATGGCGAAGGTACTAGCGTTGTACTGGATGCTATCAACGACTTTAAATATGAATTTGTGGGCCAGCTGTTGCACCGTTCATTTACTGGTGAAGGTGCAGACTATCGAGAAATTTATAAGCTGAATACTGAGGGCTATATCAGCGTATTACATGATCAACGCGGGTACAGGAATGTGCAGCTGTTGGATGAACTAGGTGTTATTGAAGCATTGGGATAAGCGTAATCCAGTCGGGTATTTCCCGAATTGGACCATGAAACTATTTGATCGGAGCACAGCATGAGTACGAATGACAGCGAACATTATTTCTTTATGAATAGATATGGCTATTTCTTCTCAGTAGAAAAGAGCATCAGTTTGGATTTCGCCCATTTACATAACAGTGAAGTAGAAAGGTTCAATACTCTTGAAGAACTGTATCAGCGAGTGATGAAGGTATGGGATTTGGAACACAATGAAGTGGAATGTGAGATTCAGTTTAAGTTAGTTGATGGTCAGATCATCATGATCAATGCCCGTGGCGAACAAGAGACATTCACTGAATCGGTGACTGCCTACATCATGACATTTGTTAATTGATATTCAGGAGTATTGATCCCATGCCACAATCACTTTTAACCCCTGCTCTTGTTGAGGGTGAATACCACTATACCGCCTGCCTGAGTCCATTTTTTTATGAAGGCAATGACAAAGTTGTACTGGATGTCTGTCTACTGGTTGCAAGCCAACTAGCATTCAGTAGTTCGACACATTTGATCACCGCAGTATCAGATACAATTCCGAATGATGAAGATTTTCAGTGGCTCACATCTAACAGCAAGTTGCAATGGAGCATTGGGGAAGTTAAACCTGTGGAAAGTGCCAGTGAGTTAGCGGCGATCCGTAAACTTGTGCCGCATCATCGAATTTTTGTAGATTACGAATGGTAGTGCGTTTATCGGGTGGACATTAGTTCACCCACCCCGAACAGCATTATTTCCTTTGAAAAATAAGATTTTTTTTATTTTGTTTGTAAGGATTCTTTTCGCACTTGCCCTGCTATGCTCAGTTATGTATCGGGCCAATTTAGCCTGTATTGTTATTTTAATTTTTTTAACTTATAAAATTAATTTTCGTAACGGAATAAAAATATGTTATCTAAAACAGTAACTATCAGAAATAAACAGGCGAGTATTTGTTTTGGTTTTGATCAAAACCAAAATTTCTATCATAGTAATTTAGACGGCGTATTAGATGAGAATCTTCTGCTTCTAGGGGCTATTATGGATGGTGAAACTGTTTATAAAGATGTTGGAAAAATCCTGTTCCCAATGGACTTCGTAATCAGAGAATGTGAATTCCACCCTATGAAAGATGAGATTTTAGCCTTACTCAATAAGTTTAAAAAACATGAGGGTGTGATCGAGCTATATGAGGAGCTAGATCAGGAGGGATTTTTTTATAAACAATAAGTTCCCCAAAAACCGCGCTCCGCTAACGCTACGAGCCAATGTTTACACATTGGCTGTCTATTCCTCTTTGCTTACGCTGTGGCCACCGGTGCTTACGCAACCAGTGGGGCTTCGCCGGTCCTCAGATAAGGGTGGCGTAATTTTTTTGTGCCGGCACACCCCCGACCTAATGCTTTTAAATAATTTCTGTTTTGAAAAGCAAAAACTCTAGGCGAAAAAAACCCTAGAAATACTCTAGGGTCTTATACTGATTAAGCCAATTTGATTTTCTTGAATACCGTAAAATCATCCATCCCTTTGTTGTATTGCAAAGCTATCCGGATCATTAACTGATGATGAAAACTCATATACAGGTTAAATGGCAGATTTCTTTCTGCAAGAACTTGCTTAGTGATCAGGAAGCTAAACAGAATGGAGAAATCATTTTCAGTCATTGAAAATTCTTCATTCATAAAAAGCACCTGTACTGGTTTATCTGTTTTATAGAAAATACGCCCAAAGTCATCAAAGAACAGGTTATTGAAGTTAAATTGTTCTCTTGGGGCTAGATGACTAAATATGATTGGTGAAAAGTCCAACACGGCGTTGTAGTAGTTGATCAGATAATAATTCCATGCGTTCAGGCTAACCCCTTCCTGACGAATGCAAAGTGCCATGTAATCTTGCTCATATTTAAATGAGTTTAAGTTTTTAATCTGATTTAAGAGAAGTTCAAAGGTATCACCACCAAATTCAAGGTTTGGGATATTGTGGGGGATATCAAAAATGTAATTGGTTTTTTCGGCAGTTCTACGAATATGATCAATAGATAATTCTTTAAACGCTGTATTAGGGTTGTAGTGTTTATTCTTGATATCCGGTTGCTTGTGTACTTTAACAGTTGATGGATCAGCCGAGTCTAATTCGCCATTGGCTTTAGCTAATAGATAGTCCACCACACGGGTTGTTATAATCGAGTCTAGTGATATAAGCTCAAAGCATGACTTTGAAAGGGCTTGATAACTGGCAGTAACGTGTAGGATTAAGTCATCAGGAACAGGCTTGGTGATTTCAACAAAAGTCAGCTCATTCAAATCAAAGCCATCTTCTGTTTCCTCAGTCATGTGGCTGAGAGCGTTAGCGGTAAACAAGTGACTCAGTAAGAGTTGTGGCTTCTCAGGACCATCATCCCAACCGTCCGGTTGCGATTCAAGATAAACACGCGCTACGGCGTTCCACTTTGCGTCATTGATATAAGCAAATCCTAATGCTGTTTTCGTATCATAGACATCCGTTAAAACCCATTGTTGGCTTTCCAAGTAGGAAGTATGCAATGTAAATAGACGGTTTAAATCTTGGTTGTAGATTTCACTACCGAACTGGCGTTCAAACACAGCTTTAAAATTTTCTTTAATTTGAGTTGGGGTCAATGGATCATCTTTATCCTCTGACCCCTTTCTTGTATTAAAACCACGGATACGAGCGATATATTCCAAAGACTGAGCATGTCCTAATTTGAACTTAGGGTTATGACCATTGATCAAAATAGATTCGTAATTGGCAAAATCAACGATTTTAGATAGAGCTACGGCGTGAATACGCAAAGCGTCATTAACTTGAACAGACATAATTAATCTCACGGGCGAGAGGGTATCCGATTAAACCTCACCACCCATTAATCAGTCTGAGAATTGGTAAGGAATTTTTTTGATATTCAAATTGTTCTATTTTGCTCGGATACAAGCAGGGACAGTTACCCACAACAAAGGTTGCAGTCGTAATATATAATTATTTTTAATTATCGTAAATATTATTTTAAAATAAATGATTAAAAATAACGCTAAATATAATAATTATTACATTTCTTATAAGTGGTATATGCACAAGCAATATAAAAAAAGATTTCACAAGTTAAAAAACTTTATATTGTATGTTATTCGATCAGATGAAATCTTAGGTTGTGTGCCATTAATAACATAAAAGTGCTCTAAAAATGGTGATACAATAGATCAGGTGTAAAACGATATATCTAAGCTACTGGATATCAGTAAGGAAGAATAGAAATGGCATTTTACTATTACAAGGTGGCGCTCTATTAGTTATTGATTAACTAAGAGAGTGCTATGAAAAACCCAAACCAAATTAAAGAGCAATTCATTGTTGTTGGTTGTAAAACTACTATTTTTGGCTACTGTGTAAGTCGCCGTCCTTATCTGCGAAACGCTTGGTTCCGTAGGTTCAGCACCAAACAGGAAAAGGCTTATGCCCTACTCCATAAAATTGAATGTGCTGAATATAATGTCAAAATTCGTGTTCGCCGTGGCAAGAATCTACCGGATGAATGGGATGATCTGAGATCATCAGTAAACTACGGCATAAAAGGATGGAAGCGTAACAGCAAGCGAAAACATCAATACTTAAATGTTAGAACATCGAGTGAATAATCCGTCCGGATTACAATCTCTTAAAACCCGTCAAAGTTGCGGGTTTTTTTATTAACCGTAGATTATATATTTCACTAAGTAACCTATATCTATAACCATTTACCTAAAAGCAAAAATATAAAATAAGTTATTGCATATAAGTGGTATATATATAATTTATGAAAAATAAATTTTGCTTAAAAATTCTAAAAACTTCTTCTAGGTAATAAGATGATCCATAAAATGCCCCTATAGTGTTCTAAATTTTCAACTTTATTGTCTGCTATACCCATGGTGATACCTTAATTCTAATAATTCTTTTATTACTAAAATCAGATTAAGTGATCTTCATGGCTATGACAATATTAAAAAGTTTATTTAACATAAAAATAAACTCTAATTTACAAAATCTTACTATTTGTATTTGTGGTATATGGTTATAATATGTGTATCAGCAAATAGGAGTTTACAATGAATTACGCAGCACATCAGCTTATCTATGATGAACAACCTACAGAGCACCTAGAATTTTCAAATTTACTTACACCAGTAGATGATCTGCCCTTCTCTAACAGCACAATTAACTTTGCAGACTTACTACCTATACCTTTTAATCTCAAATCTGATGAAGAAGTCAGAGCATGGTGTCTAGCCCACTGGAAGAATGCCTATCTTCCTCATTACACAGAGATCGTGGACGAATTCTCACTGGATTTTGAGACTGATACAGGTCCATGCCTACCTTTTATCAAACTATGGGCTGAAAAATACAAATTTACCGGTGAGTATCGCGCGATCAGTGCCGACCTCAAAGAATGGGTGGAAGTACATTTCACAGATGGCGTAATAGATAAGATCAGTGAGAATGATTCATCTATGTTCAATACTCTTTGCTATGAATTACGTGGGTTCCATTATTATGAAACCTTAGAAAAACACGATGAGCAGTACGCTAAGTTCCTAGCAGAAGTTATTTCCTATCATTCAGGCTGTGCGTACATGATGGATGGACAGACGGCGCATTTCATTAAAGATAACTTTAAATTTGATATGAGCTATGATCAGTCAAAAGATCAGTTATTGCTTACTGTCGAGGGAGAACAACATTTATCACCGCCGTTGCAATCCTGTATGCACCCTACTGGAATACTGGAAAAAATTGTAGATGACATTAATGCAATCTGCAAAGCCAAAACAGCAGCTTAAATCCATATTAAACGGGTTAATGAAAATCTTTAATTCTGATCTATGAAAAAACCCTGCTCTACTGGCAGGGTTTTTTATATAGGATCATCTAGGCTTGGTTTAAATATCGCGTTTTGTACGCTTCAATCGCCGTACTCATATCGGTACAGCGCAATGGCTTAAAGTCTGCAAAATTGCCATTGGCATCAAGGTCGATTGCATCAAAAATACTTTCCGAATCTTGATAAATTAGATGATGTTGGGTCATGTCATATTCTTTAGATAATTCTTTGACCACATTATAAATATCATTGGTCACTGACATATTGCCTTGGTTTAAGTCGGCAATCACTAGAAATGGTAGCTCATGATGGATGACTTGAAAATCTGCTTTCATGGTTAAACTCTGTTTGTTGATATTGAGCACTAATTTTACCATCAATAGGATGTATAATTATTATATTTAACATTAAATAACAAAGGCTTAATAAATTATAAGTGGTTAATTGTTATAATTTAATTAGAAGTAATGATTGATAAGATCAAGTTATTCCGCATTATAAATGACAAGTTTAATTTCTAACTTGAGAAAACGCTTATGGATAATCAGTCTCAGGAGTAAGTATCACCACGCGCCACGCTTACGCTAAGGGGCATCTGCTTGCGCAGCCGCCGTGTTACCCTACCCATAGCTTACGCATGGCCTACGGATGCTCACGCGATCCGTGGGGCTTCGCCGTGGTCAGATAAGGATGCGCGAATTTTTTTTCGGATGTGTCCGGATGAAGGTTGGTGATCATCGGTTTTTTGAAAAGCAAAAAAAATAGCGACCGGAGCCGCTATTTTTTTTATGATAATTAATCTTTGAAATAACAATTGGTGTATTCAATGACTTTATGACGGAGCAAAACTTTTGCATCCGTCTTGGTAATTGTTTCACCGCCGTAGATGCTTCGGTATTGGTCATCACCTACATCGGTATAACCTTCAAACTGGAAATAACTATTGTGATCTTCGTCAACTTCGCTTTCCTTGAGATAGTCTAAGAGTGCTTGATAGCTTTCAAAACTAGAATCGCCACAAGCGAGAAATTCAACTTGCGCCCATGCCAGTGCATGTTTTTTCGTAGGTGCTGCGATCAAGAAAGTACGTTCATCATCATTCAGATCACCATTCATACGCCAATACTTATCGCCAACAAATTTAAATAGTTTGAAGCCTTTTGGTAGGTCTGCAATATCAAAGCTATTACCTTCTTTAGCAAACTGCATCACTGTATCTTGGTTCATAATTAGAACTCCATCTGTTGATTGATTTATAATACCATATACCACATTTATTTTTTTAAATTATTGTTTATATGCGACATACTTTGTCGTCTGCTATCTATAGTCGGCAGACTCCTAGAGATTATCCATCTATAATGGATACTCAATCAACAAATGGAGTCTAGTCAAATGGCTAACTATGTAAGCAACCTGATCATCTTAAAAGGCAATAACGTACACATGGCAAAACTCGCTGCGGGTTCAAAAACATCAATTTTTGATTTTGAAAAGATTATGCCTACGCCGTCCGGATTGCCTGAATTTACTTCCCATGGGTGTGTGACAGCTCTAGCCCATCATTTAGTTGAGTTGGATTTGGATTTAGTGGAACTTGAAAACCTATTGAGTCCGATTGAAAAAATCCTTGCAGTAAGTGAGGTTATTGACCGCAAAAATGAATATCTCAAAGCTCTAAATGAATACTATTCACTGGATGGTTCATTGAAGGATAAAAGTTTATCACCTCTGTATCCGGACACCCGTGAAGAATTCGAGAAACTTGGCAAACGGATTTATGACCTTGTAAAAGAACATCGGGCGCTGAATCTATACGACTGGCGCAGTTTGAATTGGAATACCCGCAGCGAAGCAGAAGGGATAAATTCAGTAGGCAATGAGATCAGCTTTTCTACCCGATGGAGCAGCCCATTTCCTGTTGTGGAAAAGTGGGCCAAAGACAATCAGCTTTCACTAACTTACAAAGTCTTTGAAGGTGGTTGCCACTGGTGGTATGTGGCTGAATTTGTCGATGGAGTGTTAGTCAGTAAGCGAGATTCTGTAAAAGCAGATTTAAGACCATTGTTAAAGGAAATTTATGATTACACTGATACGGAAATTGATGAAAATTATATAGTTGAATAAAAGTTTAGAAGCGCCCTGCGGGGCGTTTTTTACATAAAATAACTAAATAAAATAACCCCTTATTTGTGGTATATGGGTATAATAAATATAAGCAATTTAGAGTGTAAAGCCATGAATTTTATCTCTTGGGCGAAAGCTAACAATCTTGAACTATCCAATGATGATGTAAGTCAGATTACATCTTTGCGTCTTGGTGGCCTAGATATTCAAACGCTTCCTAGCTGCATTCAGGAGTTAAAGAATCTAGTCACTCTTGAGATTTGTGAATGTCCAAATTTAGAAGTAATCAGTTTGAATGGAGAAAGCTTTCCTAAACTTTTTGAGCTTCATATTTGGAATTGTCCAAGACTGAATAAAATTGAAAATACACTCGATCAGTTTAGTCGGCTGCAATTCTTTCGTATAAGAACATGCAAGTCGCTGTTGAATGTGCCTGAATCGTTGGCATTTGTGAAAAGTTTAATTTCACTTTCCTTATGCGATTGTCCGTTGCTTGAAAACATCCCTTCCCTCATTGGCCAGTCAGGAAACTTGCGTGAATTCTATCTGTCAGGATGTCCAAGTATCCAATCTATTCCGGCATCGTTGCTGCAAAGCAAATATTTAAACCTGAATCTTGCTTATAACTTTTACTAATCAATAAATAGAGTGAAATCATGTCCAGTAATAACTTAATCCATAATCTTGTCGTTATTCATGCAGGCGATTTAAAGTCAGCGCTTGACGGGGTACGATCTGAACAATCCGCTTTCGATTTTGGAAAAATTCTGCCGATTCCCAACCTGTACGCAAATCTGACTCAAGAAAGCCTTTTTTTCTTTGCATTTGCAGCCTATGTCGATAGCCTGAAATTAAGTTATCACAGACTAGATCAGTTGCTTGAACCGATCAGCGATATAATCAACACCGATAAATTGCCTGCACTCATTGACGAATATCATAAAACCTTAAAATTACGTTATGACATTAATGGTAATCTAAGAAATCCGGATATTTATAGTGGTATGCCTGCCACACGGAATGCTTATATACAAAGCGGTGAATTAGCATATCAGGCATTTCGAGAATATGGCGCTATCACGGCTCAGGGTTGGAAAAAGATTAACTGGCAATGTGGTTCTGTACCGGAAAAGTTTGAACAGCACGATAATCAGATTTATTTTGAGTCTTATACATCTGCACCAATCAAAATAATGAGTAAATGGGCAATGGATCATGGTTTAAGCATGACGGTCAAATCATTGGATGTTGAGAATAGACTATGGGCCGTGAACGAGTATGAAATGGGAAAATTGAAGGCCTACCGTTATTTCGATAATAATGACATTGTTGAGTTGCTTTCTGATTTCCAAAAGATCGGTAAAGTTGATTATTCAGAATTGAAAATACCGGCTTAACAGGTCGATTTTAAAGAGAATGGAACATGATATATGTCATGTTCCACTTCATAGTTAAAGATTTTCCTTTATTTAGTCCCGTACTCGAAATTGGTTACATGATACAATTTATATTTTTGAATTGTCTCTACTTCATGCTCGGCTAGTTGGTGGCAGAACCTAATTTTGCGGTATTGATTTTCCCCGACCTCAGTATAGTTAGGATAAGAGCAATAAAAATGATGATTCTCGCCTACATTGAATGTGGTGAGCTGATTAACTAAATCCTGATAGCTTTTAAAATCATCATCGTTATCACAGAGAAAGTCATACTGAACCCATGTACGGGCATGTTCTCTGTCCGGTGCAGCAATTAAATATTTATCTACGATGGTACGATTTTCACCATTAACAATGAAAGTCTTATAACACTCGAATAAGAAGAATTTGAAGGATGTAGGTAGAGTGATTTTGCCTTGATATTTTAATTTAGCAAATTCTAGTAGATGGTTTAGGTGCATACATTAAACTCCATTTGTTGATATCTTTATTGTAATATTTTTATTATTTAAATTATATAAGTTTTTGATTATTAACGTCTTAACTTGTCGCTTGTTTTGCTGCGCTGGCGCTACGAGCCAATGCTTACACATTGGCTTTCCACTCCCCTTTGCTTACGCGGCGGCCACCAGTGCTTACGCCACTGGTGGGGCTTCGCCGTTTTTCAGGGATATGCTGCGCGAAAAAATTTCACCTTTAATTGTCCTGTTACTTGTTACCTAATCACTAAATTTAAAAGCAATTCATTACATCAAAATAAGGTCGCAAATGTGGTATATGGGTATATTCATGATACAATATATTCATACTAAGTCCTCATTTGATTTGTATGCTTTAGCAAGTTTAAAGTCAGGATTTAGGAAGTTTAGGGTAGATTTTTATTTATAATAAATAATTCCAATAATATTTTGGATTATTTATTTAAAATAATTATTGAATCCTTTTTGTGCTTTCAATATAATTTGATAAGGAACTCAGCAAAAATGACTCAATGCTTAGAAGTTGAATCCGGCAGTAAAAATAATCAAAGATTTTTGAAATTAACTGCTGATAGATTGGATTCACTGAGAAATTTTAAGCTGTTTGTTCAAAAGAATTCTGATACAGCGTGTATCAAAACAGATGCTTACTCGGCACTACTCACCGCCGGTAATCATAGCTTTACAGAAGTCACTCGCTGCTAAAGCTTACCTTGCTAGGACGCATTGCTATTGCGAGCAATGCGTCCTTTTTAATTTGTGATTTTGAGTCTTTTGATTACGATGCACAGGATTGTAATAGAGCTATACTAATGAATTTCGCACAATTTGATAAATATTATGGCCGTTATCTCTTTGGGGATCATATTGCAAAGCTGTTACCTAATGTAGATTTTGATGATTCATTGCCTACAGTTCAGAATTTAATATATTTTCATAATTACATTGCGACTAACTCTGAAAGACAGAATCTTGCCAGTCTTTCAAAAGAAAAAAAATTTGGAGCTGAAAATCCGGTCATCGTTAAACAAATGATGCTTGAAGCACTATTAGACATCATTGATGATCAAAACCAATTGTTGAGCCTACCACTGGCAAATAAACTCCTTGTTCGTGCAGATTCCTTCAACCGACCAAAACTAATTCTTAAAATGCACCAATCTATGAAAGAAATGGACTGGTTAAAATGCTTTTTTCAAAATTGGTCGGGTTTTGATGGTTGCAGCTTGCACACTGATGCAATTAGAGAAAAATTAATTGAGTATGATCCTGAATATGTAATGAAAACCATATTTAGCAAAGTTGAATACAAGAAATGGCAGGAAGAATCAGATAAAATTTTCGTCTATCGGGGTGCTTTTGAATCTTGTAAAAATGGACTTTCATGGACTACAGATATAGAAGTAGCTCGTAAATTTGCAAATACCTATATTGATATGAAAAACATGGGTATGAGCTATTTCAGGGCTATGTGTCAACTTACCGCTGATGATCTCAAGTTATTCATCGACAAGTTCACAGAAAAGGTTTCAGTCTATTCAATTGTTGTGAATAAGCGTGACTGCATCTTTATCAATGATCGAAATGAGCAAGAAGTTATGATACCTAAAGCTCATTTGTATGAAATTGAAGATTGCTTGGAATAAAAAAGGCCTTAAAAAAGGCCTTAAAATTTTATATCTTCATCATCATGTTCGGCAGCAGGGCCATATATTCTAGGATTGGCTAGTTTTTCGATATTTCTACTCTTGCATCCCACGGCTTTCAGGTATGGCCAATATTCGATAGCTTTTAGATTTTCCATAAGCTGCTTTTCAATACGTGCAATAAAGTCTTTTTGAACTTCATTTTCCTTTCTATAAACAGCACAGAATCCGACATTTTCAGCCAGTAGCTTACTGAATTTTTTGCGTTGCGGAGCACTCAGTAAAAGCCTGTCAGCTTTTTTCTTGGAAACAGCTTTTGCGAAATCCAAGTCATGTGCAGGGAACTCACATATAAACTTGTATTTGGTAATCTCCTTCCCTTCCTTGATTCCTTCTATGGTGATTTTGAGGTTTGTATGCTTATCGATCAGGACAATGATCTTATCTAGGATATTTCTTTTAAACTCAGTATTTCGTTGGTAAACATCAACAAGACCAAAAAGCTTTCGTAATTTTGGGACACTAAAAAAAATAACTTTTTTTCCATCAACTATAGGTGCAAAATTTTTCTCTTTTTGGAGGTTTTCATACAATGTTACAGCGTATGAACTAAGAGCATATTGTTTGTTTTCACTTAATAGTTTGATGATATTTTCAAGGTAGTACCACGTAAACCTATCCATTCTTTTTAGGTACTGGATAAAGGGCTTGGGAAAGCCAAAACTAATGTAATTATTGCCATACTCAATATAAGCAAAATAACTGGACTGAACAGGTTGATTGGATTCTAAGTCAAGATAAATGAATGAACGACTTTGCAAACGCTTGATGGAGTTTTTGATGTTGTGATAAATAAGACCAGTGCTTTTATCTTCTTCTGTTATTTCGATCTTCCATAACTTGCAGAACTTTTCAAGGTCAATTTTGAATACAGTTTCAGCATCATAGTTGATATTGTTTTCGTTTAGCTCATGGGCCATCATGAATGAGGTTGTGAGAATCTGTGTATCAGTAGAACTTAATGGGCCAACAACTTTTTTTTCATCATCACGATATTCTTCAATCGTAACAAACATATTGTTTTTAATCATGAAGTTTGTTGATTGATCCTCTAAATAATATTCCTTGAGAGGGGTTAAGGGGTGAAGCTTATCTTTATCTGACATTTGTGGTTTTATCTCTATTTGCTGAATTAGTTTTACACCCATGAGGATACATTTTGCTGAATTAGTTTTCCACCCTTAGAAGCTAATTTTACTGAATTAGTTTTACACCTATCGATAAGAATTATTATAAATGAATAAAAAATAGTCTTTTTTATATTATCTAAATAGGGTTTTTACTGAATTAGTTTTACACTCGAAATCATTTTAAGATCATTTACTGAATTAGTTTTACACCTTTAAATCAGACAGACGAGTAAAAATTAATGTTTAGATATAAAAAAGGTGAAAATTGACTAAGAAACACCCTATTTCACTGTGGAAAACCTGTGGATAAGTCCCAAAAAAGCTGTTTTTTTGCCTTTTTGAGGGTGTGATCTACTGAAATAGATTACACTCGAAAGCGTTTTTTACTGAAATAGATTACACTCGAAAGCGTTTTTTACTGAAATAGATTACACCGTTACTGAAATAGATTACACTCGAAAGCGTCATCTACTGAAATAGATTACACTTATGCTCTATTGAGGATGGCTTGTAAGTCACTGTTTATAAGGCTTTCAAAAAATAGTACAGGCTGTCTAACTAACTTTTAAAACATTTGTGCAATCTATTTAAACCTATTATTAGTGTCAGGTTAAGTTGTGGAAAACGACATGACAGGTCGTAGCAAAGTGTCTTTGATCTAAACTGGATGAATTTGAATTTGAATTTAAATATTTTTCATTTTTAAAAATTATATCTTTACCTAGTCTAATAATAATTAAATCATTTTAAATTTTTCTTACTAAAACTATATTGAAAGTATTATTTAATAATTAAAATAAAACCCTTCGCTAACGCTACGATCTGATTCTTACGAATCAGATTTTTACAGGTTGCTTGCGCATATCAAAAAACTGCTTACGCATTTTTTAAGGCTAGGCCGGTAGGCAGGGAAAGGAGCGCGAAAAATATTACTTTTTATTTTTAAGTTTTTGTTAAATATACTATTTTTGGTTTAGTTGAAAAGCACATCTTTTTTTGTTTTCGTAACATTTATTATCTAATAATATTTGATATTAAAAAGTATTAGATTATTTTTGCCTATATTGCTAAAATCTTTTTTCGATAGATGCGAGTACATACCTACAATCAGCCGGCGCACAGGCTCAATAGGAAATTTTATGAAATTAATTAAAAATGCTCTGTATATCACTATGTTGAGCACCTTAATAGTTGGCTGCGGAGTAAAAAAAGAAAAGCCTGAAAGTGCCAGTGATGAAACTCCAAACGCTGCATTCACAGAAAAAGTTAGTAATGATGTTGCATCTTTGAATGCAAGTATTTCTCAAGGGGTTAATGAGCTAAAAAGCATGAATGATCCCAATCTTAATGAAATTTATTCAGCCATCAACAGCTTAACCGCTGAGTCTACTATTGATGATCTAAACAATATTAATAATTTGGTGTATAGCCATTTACAAGCTATGAAATCCGGTCAGGTTCCACAGGTAATGCCGCAGCCGGTAGTTAATCCCGAAGATAACAGTTTAGTAAGCCAACTGGCACAGGCACAGCAGGCAGCCGCACAAGCTCAAAGCGGCCCCGAAGTTATCAAAGCTAACCTAGAAAAGCTGAAAACATTGAATAAAACGCAATATGATCAGATCAATTCATTTGTCAGTAAGGTTGATTTATCGACTTTAGGTGAAGAAGATTTGAAGCAGCTTAATAATATTATTGTTAAAGCTCTAAGTGATGCTCAACAAGGCGGTTAAAACTTTAAAAAAAATAGTTAATTGCGCGACATACGGTGTCGCGGTTAACAAAAAAACTATATCTTTTTGTGGTAGATGGTAATAAACTAACCGAATCAACAAATCGGAGTTTAGACCATGACTTTAGAAGTAGTTATAGAGCATCAAGCGCCTGTAAATTTCAGTCAAGCCGATAACTTTAATAAGAACATTCAGGCTATCCAAGTTTTAAAAAATCTTGAACGATTTAATCAATCCCCTACCCCTGCTGAAATTGAAATTTTGAAAGGCTATCTCGGTTGGGGTGGTTTGGCTTCTGTTTTTCCTAACTCTCATGGTGAGTTCACAAATTCTGCTTGGAAAAAGCGTAATGCGCAGCTGAAAGAATTGCTTACGGATGAGGAATACACCAAAGCAAATGCGTCTATCACTGATGCTTTCTATACCCCTAATATGATCATTCAAGCTATGTGGCAGGCTGTAGAGCGTTTGGGTGTTATGGGGGGGATTGCGCTAGAGCCTAGCTGCGGTTCAGGCCGTTTTATTTACCAAAACCAAAAAGCTGAAAACTTTAAGTTTATTGGTGTTGAAAATGATTCTCTGACTGCTCGTATTGCAAAGCAGATCACCAAGGGGCAAGCATACATTTTTGAGACAGGCTTTGAAAAACTTTCAATGCCTGTAGGCTTTGACTTGGTAATCGGTAATCCCCCATACGGTGATTTTTCCCTAGATTTCGACAATAGCGACTACTCTAATACGTCTATTCATAATCAATTCATTATGAATACCCTGAATAAGCTGAATTATGGCGGCGTAGGTGTTTTCGTTGTATCACGCTATGTAATGGATAGTTCAGAAAACTATGCCCGTTATGAATTCTCAAAACTCGCTAAATTAGTATCTGCAATCCGTTTGCCAAGCTCTGCATTTAAGAACGAAGCAAATACAGAGGTTGTAACTGATATTTTGGTATTTAAACGCCATGAATCATACGAAGCTGAAAGTATTAAAAAAGCAATTGCTAACCTTACTTATCAAGCGCCAAAGTGGGTAGATAGCCTAAACAAGCTGAGTGATCAATCAGGCAATTTAGTGTCCTATAACAGCTACTTTGAAAATCAAGATGCTGTAGCGGGTAAATTAGGGATCAAAAGCAGCCAGTTTGGTTATACCCTAGATATCATTGAAACCGGATCACTGGCAGAACACCTTGTAAATTGGGTTGAGCGCCTGCCTATTTATGAGCCTAAGACCTACGATGAAAATAAAACTTTGGCTTTGTATGATTCGTTTGTTGCTCACCTCTATATCAATCTTTCAGGCAAGGAAATTGGTGTTGTAGACCGTGACGAAACAGGCAAGCTATACCGCATCATTGAACAAGATTCAGATTATGGCATCTTGTATAAAACTCAGCATTTGACTCCTGAATCTGTATGGTCGGAGCGTTACGGGCTGCACTTCGTTAATGGTTATTATGAAAATGTGCCTGCTGTTGATGAATTTGGCGATAAGGTTTATGAACTGGATAATCAAGGGCTGCCAACTTCACGCCTTGTATATGAGCGTAATTATGTTGATGAATCAGACATCAATGCCCGATCTAAATTAGGTGCTAACCGTCTGAAAAAACTAGATGACCTAATTTCTATTCGTGATCTACTTGTAGAACAGATCGATATTGAATCAAAAGATTATGCCGATGACCTGATTGAAGCGAATCGTTTAAAATTAAAAGCTGCTTATGATCGCTTTGTGAAAAAACACGGCTTCATTAATAATGGTTCCAATTCTGCGCTTATTAGTGACCTTCCTGACGCAGGGTTACTATTCTCGCTAGAATATGACTATAAGGGTCCGGTAAAGGTTTTTGATGGCCTTACTCCATCCGGCAAAAAGAAATACAAAATCCAAAAGCCTGAATCTGCTAAAGAATCAGCGATCCTCAGTAAACGTGTAATTTATAAATCTAACCTTCCCGACCGTGCGAATGACATTGAACATGCCTTAATTTTATCTATGACTCAAAAGGGCTGCGTAAATTTAAGCTATATGGCTGAACTTTGCGACACGGACGAGCAAACTATCATTGATGAGCTTTATACAAACGCTGAAAATCCAAGTATTTTCTATGATTATGCAGCTTCCCAATGGCAGCACAAAGCGCTTTATTTATCAGGTAATGTAGGTGCAAAACTTAAACATGCTAAATATGCTGATGATGAGATAGCTGTTAAGGCCTTAGAATCGGTTATGCCTGAAAGAATCAGTATTGATAACATAGGCATCAATATTGGCGCTAAATGGCTTCCAGTGAGCATTTATGAATCATTTGTACGTTTTATAACTGATGATGCCAATGCAAAAGTTACTTATCATCCAGTGGCTAACTGTTATGACATTGAATGCCGTGCATCAATGGCGAAGGAAAGCATTTATGGTACAGATAAATGCCCTTTAAGCCGCGTATTAGATTCATTGCTGAATACAACTACTATTCGTATAACCAAGACGGTTATTGATCCTTATACACGTAAAGAAAAGGCTGTATTCGATCAAGAAGCTACGGAATTGGCTGTAGCCAATGCGGATACTGTAAAAAATGAGTTTGCAGACTGGTTGTTTACTCAAGTTGATCTACTAGAACAACTAGAAGATGTTTATAACGAAAAATTTAACTCATTTGTGGTTCCAAAATTTGACGGTTCTCATTTGATTCTGACCGGTAAAGTACCTGATGAAATCATTAAGCTACGTCAGCACCAGTTAAATGTTATTTATCGTGGCCTTGTTACTAATGTTCTGCTTGCTGATCATTCAGTTGGTAGCGGCAAGACCTATGAGCTAATTTCAATCTGCATGATGCGGAAGAAGTTAGGCCTTTCTACAAAGCCAATGGCGGTTATTCCTAATCACTTGATTGAGCAGTTTACCGCGGACGTTTATCGCTTATTCCCTGCTGCCCGTGTTTTGGCTGCAAGTTCCAAAGATTTTGAGAAGAAGAAGCGTAAGCGCCTTATGAGTCGTATTGCTACAGGTGATTATGATCTTGTGATCGTGCCGCACAGTAGTTTTGAATTTATCAAGTTAAGTACAGAGATTCAGAACAAATATATCCAAGATGAGATTGATATTGTTCAACGTGCAATGATTGAGCATGAAAACATCAATGGTTCTAGCCGAAGTGCGAAAACTCTAGCTCAATCCTTGAAGCGTTTAGAGAAAAAACTTAAATCTAAAATCAATGAAGATCGAGACGATAAGTTAATCCCATTTGAAAAACTTGGCATCACACATCTTGCCGTTGATGAATCAGATGTCTTTAAGAATCTGAGTTTTATCACTAATATGCGTGATGTTGTCGGCTTGGGGAATCCTAGCGGTTCCAACCGTGCGCTTGATCTTTACTTAAAAGTTAAGTGGATTAAGAGCATTAAGGGTTCAGTTAATTACTTTACTGGTACAAGTATTTCTAACAGTGGTGTAGAAATGTATCTAACCATGCACTCGCTTATTGGTGAGACTTTAGATGAATTAGGTATTGGCAACCTTGATAACTGGGCTAACTTTTTTGCGGAAAATTCGACTAAATTTGAAGCGTCTGAAACTGGCAAATTAAAACAAGTAACCCGTTTTGCCCGTGAATGGAAAAACATGCGAACCCTTATGAGTCTATGGTATCAATTCACTGATGCTATTACCAATGATGACATCCAAAGGGTTTATAAAGAGCAAACAGGTCAAGATTTCCCAATCCCGCCGATTATTGGGGGGCAGCGTCAATCGGTAATTGTAGAACCTAATTCAGAGCAAGAAATATTGCTTGATGAAGTTTTAGAGCGTTATAGCAACCTAGATCAAATCCCTGATCCTATGGACCGTTGTGCTGAACGTCTGCGCTTAATGGATTTGGCTAAGAAATTGTCACTAGCTGCCCGTTGTGTTGATCCGATCCGTTTCAAAAATGAAAAAGGCGGCAAACTAGAAGCCATGGCAGATAATATTTATTCTATTTATCAGCAATGGGATGAATACAAAGGCACTCAATTAGTATTTTTTGATAGATCAGTACCGCGCAAAAAAACCGATTCAGCTGTCATCAAAAAATATGATGAATTACGTGCCAAACTGGATAAAGCCATCGAAAATGAAGATGAAAACCTGATTCAGTCTTTAGAAGATCGCATTGAAAAGTATAACGTAGCAGAAATTGAAGCTATGCGTATGGCACAGTTGAACCCTTGGAATGCTTATCAAGAATTAAAGGATTTGCTTGTTGAACGTGGAATGAAAACAAATGAGATTCGTTTTGTTCAGGAAGCCAACAACGACAAACAAAAACAAGAATTGTTTGATTTAGTTCGTAGCGGTGAAGTGCGCGTTTTGATCGGCTCTACTCATTTAATGGGCGCGGGAACGAATGTGCAAAATTTACTTGTGCACTTACATCATGGGGATGTAACGTGGCGGTCGCGAGATTTGGAGCAGCGCGAGGGTCGCATAATTCGTCAAGGAAATCAACTACTTAGCGATTTAGGGCGCGATAAGTTTGCTGTGGGAATCACATGCTATGTAACTAAATATAGCATGGATGCTAAACTTTTTGAAGTGAATGGAGCCAAGCTAAAAATGATTAAAGCCCTGCGTAATTATGCAGGCGAACACTCAATTGATTTCGGGGCTGATGCCGACTCAATCACCCTTCAAGAGATCGCGGCGGTAGCTACTGGTAATCCATTAATGCTAGAACGTGTGGAACTGGATGTTCAGATTAAAGACTTGCAGCGTTTATACAACACACATTTACGCAAGCAATCAAGCCTAGCGCTTCAAGTGAGCCGTTGTGAACGTGAAGTTTTAAATTTACCTAAGCGTCATACTGCGTATGTAAGCGCTAAAGCTATATTTGATACGCAGTACCTAGAAGCAGAAGAACGCGCCCTAGAAGTTGGGGTAGATATTAACGGAAAACAATATACCGACCTACAACAGGTAAAATATGTTCTGAATGAGCTTAAAGAAAATAAAGCGGTGATCAAGATCAATGGTGTTGTAACCTCATTCACCAAGTCTAAAGATGTGATCAAGAACATTTTTGATTCTAAGCGCCTATTCAGTTTATTGCTTAATGATGGTCAGCTTGTAACTTCGGCTTTACGTGGCGGGGAGTTGGTATATGCACATTTACCGCGTAGTGAGGAACCAAAACGCTTAGGTGATTTATTTGGTTTGCCGGTATATGTGGAATATTCCAACCAAAATAGTTCATATATTTTTACTGTTCTCACAGAGGACGGAGAATATGAGTTGTGCGATTCATCCGTCCAAGTTTCACGCTTAACAGTGATAAATATTTCTTCTGCCCTGCTCTCTTTAGTAGATCGGATCATTACTGAATTCAATCGTATTCCTAAAATGTTAGTCAGAGTACAGGAAGCGAAAAAAACTATTGATCAGATTAAACCGCTGTTAGGTGTTGAGTTCTCTAAACAAGCAGAATTGGACTACAAGCAAAAACGTCTTGAACTGGTGATTAAAGCATTACAGTCTGATAATTCTGAATCAGAGATTGAAGCGCTGATGGAAGAAAATCAAGATGAAATGAAAGCCCTACAAGAAAAAATGGCTAAAGCTGAAAAAACCAAAGCGTTAGCCAAAGTTAGAGCAGACGAAGTAAGCGAAACTGAAACCCAAATTATTACAACACTCGCAGTAAATGCCGAAACTGGAACCGTTACGGTTGCTGATCGGGAAGAACCGAGCGAGAAAGCAAAAATAAGTAAAAAGAATAAGTCTATTGTTTGTAAGGTTGTTGTTAATGGGCGATTAGTCAAAGCAACACAAATGGACTTGTTTTAACGAAAAGGGCGGTTAAACCGCCCTTTTTTATGCTTTAAAGAGAATTAAAGACAAGGGGATGAGATAGATAGCTGTAACGATTGCGCCTAACACTGAAAAACGCCGTGTCATCTTTTTAAGTGGATCATCTTCAATTGAAAGAAATGCCTTTTTTAAATGTTTTTTTATTCGGAACATTGCAATAATACATGCAAGAATAATCAACATCCCACCAGTACCAAAGATATAGTTTTGAACAGGGTAATAGTGACTGATCCGTGCCAAACCAAATATAACAACACCACTATGGAGACTTAGACTTATAAGCCAAGGAATAGACAGCTGTTGGCCTGATAGCCTTTGGTACATCAATTTTTGAATAGAAATGAAAATATAAAAACAGAAAAACGGAATTACTAAGGCATAGTAGCTATAAGATTTCTCATAAAGATATAGCTGTGAATATTCGATCAAGCCTATACCAACTATGATTGATATTATTGAAAATATGAGTTTTGTGCGCTCTGATAGTGGTTTTGATATAGCAGCCATAAATTATAAATAATAAATTTGATTCTTAAACATTATATTATCTTTTACTAAAACATTAAGTAAAGTGTTTGGTTTTTGTTCGCTGATTCTTTTAGAATGGTTGGGTGAATAGTGAAAAAAAAACCGCTTCGCTTACGCTACGAACCAATGCTTGCGCATTGGTGGTTTATTCCTCTGCTTACGCGCCGGCCATACTTCGCTTGCGCGAATTATGGAGCTTCGCCGTGGTCAGAGTGAGGGTGAATTTTTGTTGTATCGAGAAGAAGCGTGTTGAAACCGTGTGTCGTACTTTGATATTTGAAAAGCGTTAGGGTGAGTATATGTCTTATTGGGATTATGCAGCATTGGGTTGTATCTTATTAACGGTGATAGCATCTTGCCTTTCAGCAGTAATTGGCCTGATATATTGGATATATAAAAAAACTATGCTCAAAGGCTGAATATGCAATTAAATTTAGGCTTTCTATTGTTTAGTAGGTCGAACAGAGTTGTCCAATAAAATCTTATTCAGCCATTTTTAAAATACATATTAAAACGAATTGTTTTAAAAATTATACAATAATTAGTTTCACTATCATTGTTGAATCTAAATATTAAAGGTATTTTGGGTTTAACAAGTATATAAGAACAAAGTTATGTATTTATACTGCGCTTTACTTGGTTGTCCGATCCTAGCATTTTTTGCTTTCCGATACTGGAAAGACTATATGAAAACTTATGTCGGTGATATCTGCTTTGTCTCATTTATGTGCATAGGAATTGTACTTTGTATAGTGTTTTTATTATCTGAATACCCTATGATATAAAGCATAGAAAAGAACTTAATTAATTATACAATCTCTCTAATTTTTAAATGCGTTCCTTATCCCCTTCTCAATAATTTAACAAGACCCCAAGCTGTATTTAAGCGTCAACCTATGTCGTAATAGTATCCTTATTTATTCAATTAATGTGGTATATGTTTTATAATTAAGCTAATTACAATTAATTGGTGAGGTGATAAAAATGTCTTTATTAGCTCAAGCAACACAACAGTCCAGTAATTTAAATTCCCTGATTAACTATCTAATCAATGAGTCAGATGCAGAGCGTTTTAGTTCTTTGTTTGTGCCACCGGTTATTTGTGATTCATTGGGTGTTTCAGAAAAAATCGATATAGCTGCAAAAACCCTTAAAGATCACCGCCCACCTCTATCAGTTTTATGTCGAGTGTCCGGTGAGCCGAAGCAAAAGCTGATTAGTACAAGTATGGCTGTAGGGTTTATTTCCTACTTATATCAAGTGATCCGTACATACGGGATCGACCCAACTCAGACTTATATTAAATATGACCAAGCGACTTCCACTTTTTATGTTTTGAGTTTGGATAGACGCACATTGTTCACAGCAAAAGTGCTGTTTTAAAGGAGTAGACATGAACGCAGAATCTCAACCCGACCTAGATCATGAACAAATGATTAATCTGCTTGGTGGATTGAATGAAGCTAGGAATTCAGTGCGTATGGCTAAAATCATGCGCACCATGACAATTAGTTTTGATGGTCCTACTGGTAGAGGTCAATTTTGGTTAGGGGATGTAGAAAAAGCGATTGAGCTAAAAGAGTCAACTGCTAATGAGTAAATTAGGGCTATATTATCTGTTTTTTTGGATTGTTTTTTCGGGGTTTTGGCTATTGATTGGCTATGGGGCTTTTAAATTTTTTAAACCTCTGAATCTTCAACCGATCAAGAAATTCACTGAATTCAGGAAAAAGAATAAAGACTTGTTTGATCAGGCATTTCATCGAAAACCAATAAGGCGAAAACGCAAATTATGATATTGTATTGCACATTACACAATCTAGTATGTATGCCAATAATATTAAAAAATCAGGGTAATTAAGTATGGGAATGATTGATATATCTTCGATTGTAGATGTTCGTGATGGTGGGCATCCTACTATCGAAACATATAAAGAGCTTGAGCTTGCGTATGTTTTTTTTAATGAGCGTCTTTTCCAAAACCAGTTGCCGCCATGTTTAATAACTCTGCAACGTGAAAAGCGCACTTTAGGCTATCATTCACATGGTCGATTCGTAAATGCCGAGGGTGAAAAAATTGATGAACTTGCACTGAATCCTAGTTACTTTGGTGTTCGATCTATCAAGCAGACATTAAGCACATTGGTACATGAGCAAGCTCATGCCCTGATGGATGTTTTAGGTATACAAAGTCGGCGCGGGTATCACTGTAAAAAGTGGGGTAACATTATGAAAAATATAGGATTATACCCCTCTCAGACAGGCAAGTTTGGTGGCAAGGAAACCGGTCAGCAAATGTCACATTATATTATTCAAGGTGGATTATTTGACGTAGCTTGTGATGAATTACTTTCACATGAATTCAAACTATCGTGGTTTGATAGATATCCTCCCTGCTCTCCTATAGATTTAGATGTGCCTTTGCCATCATCTTTTTTAGTGACGACTGTTGCCATACAACCTAAAAAGCCACCAAAGCCAGTATGTTTAGAAGATGATGAAGATGATGAATTTGATCGTACAATCACTCTTGATTTAACTGGTGATCTTTCGCGAGTCAACAAGGTATTGGGTTTTGATGATGATTATATGGATGATGAGGATGATTCAGATGCTATAACAACGACCTATGTGGCTCCGGTTGCTGAACTAGGCACTAGCAAACCCGATGTGCTTGTTTCCGACATAGTTAAGTCTGAAAAAGGTAAAGTGATCGATGAGGACGAGGATCAAATAATTATTGAGGTTGAAGATGATGGACTAAGTGGGATTAGTATTGATCTGCTTAATAAGCCGACCACAGAAAATCACTCTAATCGTTTGAAGTACCGCTGCTCTATATGTAATGTTCAGGTATGGGGTAAGCCAAAACTAAAATTAAAATGCGGTGAAGAAAATTGCAAAGACAACTTTCTTACAGTCGTGGAATAGGACATAACAGAAAATTTTATATAAGGAATTACATAATGGGATGGCGTAAATTTAAAGAGCGTTTTGAAATTCACCATATCGTTCAAATCAATGACAAGCGGCTATATATCGGTTCCCCGTATATCTACGACTTGGCCACTATTGATTTGAATACAGGTAAGGTGCTGCCGCCCCCAACCGATTCTTTTGCTAAGTTTTTACATGAGAATTATCCGCAGATTTTAAAAGCTGATCCGAATGAAATTTTAGAGCTGCTTCAATCGGAAGATGAATTCACAGCTTCAATTCCGGTATATACCTACGGGGATGGTGAAATTATCGAGAAGTTCTGCGAAATCCCGAATTGGCCCAATGTTACCCATGACGGTCATATCATGTACGAAAATACTTTTTCCACAGATAAGGATGTGGTTGTTGGTTGGGCGAAACGGAACGCAGATTTAGCAATTGAAAATATTTTGGATAATATTGCTGAAATGGAAGAAAAGCTTGCCAAATACAAAGCAGAATTAGCTAAACAAAGTGCCAGTAGGGAAAGATTAGAATCAATGTATCCAACATTAGTCTAAAAATAGTAAAATATTAAGACCAATATAACAATATAAAACAGTATATTAAATATTATAACTGCGGTATATGTTATAATTTATTATTAATAATTAAGGGCTAGAGTATGAATAGCAATCTAAATATCACTATTGATGTTTCATATCAGGAACCACAGTATCAGTCATATACACATCTATTCAGTGCATCTAACTTTGCATTACCTCTGATTATGGGGCGTTTAACGTCTGTTCCTGATTCAATGATCAAATGCCCGATCCAAGTTTCTAAATTATGCGTTAATGGTGTTCATGTAGAACGTATCAAATCCATTAAAACTTTTGCAGAACTGAAAGAAATGCTTTTGGGTATTAATGATTATGTTGCTAAATGCTCACAGAATGACGCAAATGACGATTTAAGCCTTCATCGTATCATTGGGGCATTGGATCAGGTAAACGCGCCAATAAGTGATATTTTTGCGCAAGTAGACGACTTGGTGAAACATATTTATTGGGTTCACTCTAATTTCCAAAATGGTATTGATATTCGCAGAAAGGATTCACTGAACTACTTTGAAGTTGGAAAAGGTGTATTGGTGGGTTTTGAGAAAGCCTGATCAATCTTAAAAGAGTCGGTCTACCGGCTCTTTTTTTTAAATTAAGAATTTATATCTATTCCTAATGTTTCGTGCGGAAACATTGGGAGATTTGCCAATAGAAAAATGATAAACCTAACCGGAAACCTTAGCTATACTCAAAAGGAGATAAATAATGACGAACAATGAGATTATAAAAATACATTGAGAGAGGTGGTCCCACTTGTTTGAACAACTAAAAGCGTATTTATAAGTGATATTCCGCTCTAGTTAAGCCACCTTGTTTTGTTGGGGTAGCTGATCATAGTAAAACTCATTTGGTGTCATTTTGTC
>NZ_JACAXD010000034.1:0-26658 GCF_013391485.1 Acinetobacter sp. SwsAc5 | reverse complement strand
TATTTAAGTGATGTGCTGAAAAGGTTGCCGACACATAAAGTGACTCAGATTGAAGAATTGCTACCACACCGCTGGAAACCGGAACCGAATTAAAAAATAGGCATGGGGTTCAGCGGACGCTTACGATAGATGTAGAATTAATGACGCTTCGCCAACAAGCTATTCGACAGACGATTTAACCATTGTGGGCTAATACTCGAAAGTTGCATTAGGGTTTTGGCTTTTAAACCGACCGCACGATGCGTATTGGTCAGAATCGAATCTTTAACCGTCGCTTGTTGATACACCACCTGGGCGACATCTTCTGTCGATAAATGCACGCCCATGTTTTGAATGGTGGCTGCATCCATATCTTTCACCATTGCAGTTTGTACAAATAGCGGCATGACATCTAAGACCCGAATGCCGTATTTTTGCCACTCTATATCTAAACCTTCCGTAATGCCACGTACTGCAAATTTGGAAGCAGAATAAGAAATTAAATCGGCTTGTCCATAAATCGCAGATGCCGAAGACAGGTTAATCACCCGTGCAAAACTTGCTTGTTTTAAATAAGGCAAAGCCGCATGACAACCGTTTAATACACCATTCACATTCACTGCCATAGTCCGATGATGCGCTTCTATGGGTGTGTCTTCAAATGCGCCTGAGTAGAGAATTCCTGCATTATTCACCAAAATATTCAATTCACCTGCCCATTGGCAAAAATCGGATAACGCAGCTTGCCAACTGGCATAGTCTGCTACATCAAGCAAACCTGCATGTGCACGCTCACCCAATTGTTCTGCCAATTGCTGTGCTTGTGCGAGATGAATATCATAAATACCGACACGGTAACCTTGTTGATAAAACAATTGTGCGATTGCGGCACCAATGCCTTGTGCAGCGCCACTAATCAAGATACTGTGCATTTGAACTTGCTCCCTGATGTTATTTTTGTTGTGCATATCGTCCTTGCCATCTGAGCATAACAAAAAAATGGTGCATTCGTGCAATAAATTGAAATAAGGAACAACCCATGCAGCAATTGCTTTCAATCATGCAACAGTTACGTCAACAATGCCCGTGGGATCAAAAACAAACCCCAGAAAGTTTGACTCAATACGCAATTGAAGAAGCTTATGAAGTTGAAGCGGCAGTGCGTTCAGGCAAGGTAGATGATGTACGTGATGAGCTGGGTGATTTGTTGTTGCAAGTGGTGTTTCAGGCACAAATGTATAGCGAGCAAGGTGCATTTGATTTTCAAGATGTGGTACAAGCCATTTGCGATAAATTAATTCGTCGGCATCCACATGTGTTTCAGGCAGAACAGTTTGCGCAGCTTAGCGCAGAAGATGTCGCTGCCTTATGGAAAACCATCAAACAACAAGAAAAACAGGGTAAAGCAAAGTCACGTTTAGATGAGGTGAAACATGCACCCGCTTTGGTGCAGGCACAGCAAATTCAGCAGCATGCGGCACAATTGGGCTTTGACTTTCATACCGTGCAAGATGCGTATGGCAAGTTAGAAGAAGAATTGCAAGAATTACAACAGGCGATTCAACAGCAACAATCCGATGAAATACAGGATGAGTTAGGGGATTGTTTGTTTTCTTTAATCAATGTTGGGCGTAAACTTGGCGTGTCCAGTGAGTTGGCATTATTGGGCACAATTCATAAATTTAGAACACGCTTTGCTTACATTGAAGATCAGGCCGAATTACAACAAAAAACAATAGAAGATATGACTTTAGAAGAAATGGATCAACTTTGGGAGCAGGCAAAACAACAATTAAAATGACAGGTTTTGCGGCAACATGAATATATCGCAGCAATTAAAAGTTTCTTTTCGCTTTTTTTCTTTCGGATGGCAGTACTGGCTTGCATTGCTGTTATGCAGTATCAGTGTATGGAGTACAGCACAAAATGTGCAGTCCAAGCATGTTCAGGTGAATAGCCACAGTTATGATCAACATTATTTAAAATGGAAAGCGCCGCAAGCCGCGCAAGATCAGCGTTTAAGTGCGGCTCAAACCACATCATCAAGCGCAGAACATTATTTAGCACGTCCTACTCAGCAAAGTGCGCATACAAATCAAGTGCGTTTAAATAGCGCTTCACTAGAACAATTGCAGCAATTGTCTGGGGTGGGCATGAAAAAAGCACAAGCGATTGTGGAATATCGAAAACAAAATGGAAAATTCCAAAGTATTGAAGAACTTCAGCAAGTCAAAGGGATTGGGTCTGCCTTATTTGCCAAGAATAAACACAAGTTGGCATTGTAGCTGCAAGCAGAATTTTAGCACTGCACATTGCAAAATTAGCATGTGAATCAAATTGCCCTTTGATTGTGTTAGAGATATGATTAGCGACATCTTATCTGTTTTACGTTCAGACGTAGGAGACAGCGTCTTTTGCAAACTTTGCGCGCGTCAAAATGTGGTTTATCTACCGCTCAATTACCTTCTTCCATTTTAGATGTTCTAGATGCTTTAACCAAAGCAGGCTATGAAGCCTATATCGTCGGTGGTGGAGTTCGTGACTTAATGTTAGGGCTAAATCCGAAGGATTTTGATGCCGTAACCAATGCCACACCCTCACAAGTGAAAGAAGTTTTCGGACGACGTTGCCGAATTATTGGACGACGTTTTGAGCTGGCGCATGTCTATGCAGGGCGTGAACTAATTGAAGTGGCCACTTTCCGTGCGCCACCGAAAAAAGCTGTGACTTCTGCGGCGGGGATGATTCTGCGCGATAATAACTGGGGCACAATCGAGCAAGATTTTGCCCGTCGTGACTTTTCAATCAATGCGTTGTATTACCAGCCACGCAAAGGCATCGTGTTAGATTTTTGCAATGCCGTAGATGATATAAAGCACAGAAACTTGCGTTTATTGGGCGATCCAACTTTACGTTTTGAAGAAGACCCAGTGCGTATGCTGCGTACTTTGCGTTTTGCTGCCAAATTAAATTTCAATATTGATCCAAAAATTCTTAAAATTTTTACGCCTGAAATGACGCAGTTATTGCGTGATGTATCGCCACACCGTTTATATGATGAGTCGCAAAAACTCTTTACGATGGGACATTTAAATAAAGTCCTGCCGATGTTGATTGAGTTTGGTATTTGGCGTCAGTTATTTGCCGACATCAAGCCAGACATCAACTCATTTATTGAACGTGCAGCAAAAAATACCGATCAACGGATTGCGATTGGTAAAACCATCAACCCTGCATTTTTCTATGCGGTGCTGTTGTGGCAACCGTTTTTAGAGCGTTGTGACTTTTATCTTTCTAAAGGTGTGGTGGCAGCCGAAGCGCGAGCCCAAGCAGGTTTAGATGTACTGAAACGTCAGGCGACACGTACCATTATTCCTCGTTTTGCTGAAACTTTTATTCGTGAAGTTTGGGAAATGCAAACCCGTTTATTGCAACCGAAACCACAGCAAATTGAAGCATTGTCTGGGCATGCGCGTTTCCGTGCAGGTTTTGACTTTTTATTACTGCGTGAAAAAGCAGGCGATAGCTCGACTTTAGGAATGGGTCAGTGGTGGGATGCCTACCAGCTTATGAGCACCGATGAAAAAGAACGTGCGATTGCCCAATATAACCGATTACGTGCCAAGAGCCGCCGTAAAACAGCGCAAGAACCTGTTGATGTGGCACCAGCAACACATGCTGCCGATATGCAGATTGAACCCTTGGTGAATGAGCCTGAGCCTCGTAGTCGACGTGCGCGTAAAGCCAAACAGTATGAAGAAAATCGGGCGCAATTGACTGCTACAGCAAACGGTTCAGGTATTGGTGCAGATCATCCGATTTTAAAACGTA
Source organism: Acinetobacter sp. SwsAc5 (assembly GCF_013391485.1). Lineage (NCBI taxonomy): Bacteria > Pseudomonadati > Pseudomonadota > Gammaproteobacteria > Moraxellales > Moraxellaceae > Acinetobacter > Acinetobacter sp. SwsAc5. Next base: position 22,848 of record NZ_JACAXD010000034.1, on the reverse strand, counting down.
AACGTGTGCAACGTGATTTAAGCCAAGTGATTTTTGGGCCAACACAATGAGCAACATCACCTATATTGGTTTAGGCAGTAATTTGGGCGATTCGCGTCAAATTTTGACTGAAGCGGTGCAAAAACTGGCAACTTTGGGGCAAGTGCAGACTTCTAAACTGTATCAAAGCCCACCAATGGGGCCACAAGATCAGCCTAATTATTTGAATGCTGTGGTACGTTTAGATACCGAACTTGAAGCCTTGGCATTGTTAGATGAATTACAGCGTTTTGAACAAGAGTCGGGTCGGGTGCGTTTACGTCATTGGGGTGAGCGTACGCTAGATTTAGACTTGTTGATTTATGCTGATGCCAACATTCAAAATGAACGTCTGACTGTACCGCATGTGGGGGTGTTAGAACGTGATTTTGTCGTCATCCCGTTGTTAGATTTGGATGCTAACTTAAGCGTTAAGGGACAATTATTAAAACACTCGCCATTGCTTGAACATCCGAGCTTAACTGTTGTAGATGCCAGCAATTGGGCAGGGCTATAAAGTTTTAAATTAAGCATGCGTGATGCTTTTTCCATAGAGGAATATTTTCATGATTAGTTTAAGTGACCTAAGAAAATTTAAAGCGGAAGGTCGAAAATTCTCCTGCCTGACTTGCTATGATGCAAGCATGGCGAAAGCAATGGAAATTGCTGAAATTGATACGATTTTAATTGGCGATTCTTTGGGGATGTCCATTCAGGGGCGTGACTCAACCTTGCCTGTCAGCGTGGCGGATATGGCTTATCATACTGCGGCGGTGCGTCGTGGTAATCAACATGCTTTTATTTTGACTGACTTGCCATTTATGAGTTATGCCACCTTAAATGATGCATTGCAAAGCTCGAAAGAGGTGATGCAAGCGGGTGCACAAATGGTCAAAATGGAAGGTGGTGCATGGCTCAGCGAAACCGTTGCAACACTGACCCGTAATGGTATTCCTGTCTGTGTACATTTAGGTTTAACGCCACAATCGGTGCATGTATTTGGCGGTTATAAATTACAGGCACGTACCCGCGAAGCTGCAGATAAACTGATTGCTGACTGTAAAGCTGTGGTAGAAGCAGGCGCGGCGATTCTGTTACTAGAATGTGTGCCAGCACAGCTAGGTCAAGAAATTTCTGCCTTGTTCCCTGAAATTCCAGTGATTGGGATTGGTGCAGGTGCAGACACTGACGGTCAGGTACTAGTGGTGCAAGACATGCTGGGGCTGACTTTTGGTCGTGTCGCAAAATTTGTACGTAACTTTATGAAAGAACAAGCGGGTGAAACTGCCATTTTGGATGCATTTAAAGACTATCATGCTGCAGTTCAAGATGGTTCTTTCCCTGCACGTGAACAAACTTTCCAAGTCGAGTTGTAATATGAAAACTGAAACCACAATTCAAGGCTTAGCGGCTTCATTACAGCCTGCACGCGCTGCGCGTAAAACCATTGGTTTTGTTCCGACTATGGGCAATTTGCACGAAGGGCATTTGACCTTGGTGCGCGAAGCGAAAAAAATATGTGATGTGGTGGTGGTCAGTATTTTTGTCAATCCAATTCAATTTGGCCCTAATGAAGACTTTGACAGTTATCCGCGAACTTTAGACCAAGACAGCCAATTGTTGGCAGAGGTCGGTTGCGACATTATTTTTGCGCCTTCAGTTGAGCAAATGTATGGTAACAAACCACGTTTGACCAATATTTCAGTGAGTGAGATTACGGCAGACTTGTGTGGCTTGCAGCGTCTTGGACACTTTGATGGTGTTGCGGTGGTCGTGACCAAATTATTCAATATGGTACAGCCAAACTATGCTTTCTTTGGTGAAAAAGACTATCAACAACTGGCAGTCATTCGTCAGTTTGTACGCGACTTAAATATTCCGCTAGAAGTGATTGGCGTGCCAATTGTACGTGCGGCAGATGGTTTGGCGCTTAGCTCACGTAATGGGTATTTGAGTGCAGAGCAGCGTCAAATTGCACCGACAATCTATCAAAGTTTAAAGGCTGCTGCACAAGCATTACAGCAAGGTGAAACTTTGTCACAAGTGTTAGCGAATATTAAAGCAACATTGACAGCGGCAGGCTTTGTTGTGGACTATGTAGAAGCGCGTACAACAGAATTGCAGAAAATTGAAGCATTTAGTGAAGATCTGGTGTTATTCGTTGCGGCAAAATTGGGCAATACACGTTTAATTGATAATTTGCAGGTCAAACATTCTGCATAGCTGGCAATAGAAGGGTTGCATGCCATGAAACGTATTTTGATCGTGACAGGTCAATCGGGTTCAGGAAAATCTTCGGCATTACAAGTGTTGGAAGATTTAGGTTATTACTGTATTGATAATTTACCTTTGGCATTGCTCCCCGAAATTGTGGATAAACTGGATCAGGAAAATAACTTGGAACAGTTGGCATTGGGGGTAGATGTACGCAGCACCCGTGCCGACTTGCAAGAGTTTGATTTGGTATTTGAGCAACTGCAAAAGCATGGTTCAGTCGATATTATTTATCTGACCACGCAAGATCAGGAATTGATTGCCCGTTTTAGCGCATCACGCCGTCCGCATCCACTCTCTAGCCGTTTTAAAAGCTTGAATGAATGTATTCAAGAAGAAAAAAACTTGTTGATGCCGATTCAGTTCCGCTCTACGGTGCATATTGATACCACGGACAAAAGCGTGCATGATTTAAAACATGTGTTGTTGTCTAAACTTGGGCAAACCGACAACCTGATTGTGATTTTACAATCCTTTGGCTATAAGCACGGAATTCCCTTAGATGCCGATTATGTGTTTGATGTGCGTCATTTGCCCAATCCCCATTGGGATTTGGAGCTAAGAAAACATTCAGGCTTAGATGCACCTGTGCAGGAATTCTTGCAACAAAGTCCGCAAACCCATGAAATGTTTCAGGACATCCACCAGTTTTTAGAAAAATGGTTGCCAGCCTTTGCCGAAGGGCATCGTCACTACATCACCATTTCAATTGGCTGTACGGGTGGGCAACACCGTTCCGTTTATATCGTAGATAGACTAAAAAAAGCACTTGAGGCAAAATGGTCTATTCAAGTCTTACACCGAGAAATGAAGCACTGGTCATGATTGACACAACTGTTGACGTAATTAATAAACTAGGTTTACATGCACGGGCATCTGGGAAACTGATTGAAGTGACCACCAAATTCCGTTCGTCAATCCAAATTGGTAAAGGCGACAAATTGGTTGATGCCAAAAATATTATGTCCTTGCTCATGTTAGGTGCAGGCAAGGGAACTACTTTACGCTTGGTGATTGATGGTGCAGATGAAGAAAAAGCTTTATCTGATATTCAAGCACTGTTTGCAGCAAAATTTTACGAGGCAGATTAATCGTGGCACGTCGACCGCAACGTTTTACCGAAGATGACTTTGAATCTTTAGAAGGGCGTGCAAGTAAAACCGAACAGAAAAAAGCCGTACAACGTATGGCTGCACTGGGCGAACAATTGGCGCAGTTAAGCGCCAAACAAATTCAGAAACTTCCAGTAGAAGAGCGTTTAATTGATGCTTTACTGGAATTGCAAAGCATTACTTCACATGAAGCACGTCGTCGTCAGTGTCAGCGTATTGGTAAATTGTTGCGTAATGAAGATGAAAGCGTAATTTTGTCTTATTTGACACCGCAACAAGGTGCGAAAAAAACCGCACAGTTACAGCGTTGGGTGGAACGAATTATTAAAGACGGCGACCCTGTGATTAATGATTTTAGTAAAACCTATAAAGCGGCTGAACGTCATACGCTGCGTCAGCATGTGTTGCGTATCCACCGTGATATGAAACAGGAAGTGTCTGCGGAAGAACTTGAAGCATCTAAGCTCAAGTTGTTTAACTATGTGCAGCAAGTGGCTTTATTGTCAGAAAGCTAGATTAGCGTACCTTATCTAAGAAGATAGATAGCGTGAGCTGATGATTGCACAAAAAAACGACTCATGACGAGTCGTTTTTATTTGGTCTTTTAATATAGAGATTTTCAAATTTTAGCCAAACTCACCGACTGAACGCTCTTTGGCCCATTCACGCAGTACAAATTTTTGTAATTTACCTGTCGATGTTTTTGGAATTTCAGTAATCACCACATCCTTTGGTACTTTAAAACGCGCCAAATGTTGACTGCAATAGGCAATAATTTCTTCAGGGCTGACCTGCTTGCCTTCTTTCAGTTCAATAAAGGCACACGGGACTTCCTGCCAACGTGGATCTGGTTTTGCCACCACTGCAGCAGTCAAAATTGCAGGATGTTGATACAGCACCTCCTCCACTTCGAGTGAAGAAATATTTTCACCACCTGAAATAATCACATCTTTAGAGCGGTCAGTAATTTTGGCGTAGCCATCGGGTTGGCAGACAGCTAAATCGCCCGTATGGAACCAGCCACCTGCAAATGCTTCTGCGGTGGCTTCTGGGTTTTTCAAATAACCTTTCATCACGATATTGCCACGGAACATAATTTCGCCCATGGTTTTGCCGTCTTTTGGTACAGGTTGCATGGTTTCTGGGTCTAAAACTTTCATGCCATCTTGCAGCGGATAAGGCACGCCTTGACGCGAATGTAATTGTGCTTGTTCTTGAATGGATAGGTCGCTCCAGCCTGCTTGAGAAGCACACAGCGCAGATGGGCCATAGGTTTCAGTTAAGCCATAAACGTGAGTTACGTTAATGCCAATATTGCGCATACCTTCAATAATTGCTGCTGGCGGTGCAGCACCCGCAACCATCACTTCAACACGGTGATCAAACTGGGTCTTTTTCTCCTCAGGGGTGTTGATGAGCATCGACAAGACAATTGGCGCACCGCAGAAATAATCGACTTTGTGCTCTGCAATTAATTTAAAAATCAGTTCAGGGTCGACTTTACGTAAGCAGATATTGGTGCCACCGTTGGCTGCCATCGTCCATGCAAAGCACCAGCCATTACAGTGGAATAGGGGCAGTGTCCATAGGTAGGTTGCACGTGGGGTCATCCCGCAGGCAATAATATTACTGGCTGCATTAATGTAGGCACCGCGATGATGATAGACCACGCCTTTCGGGTTGCCTGTCGTGCCAGACGTATAGTTCAGGCTAATTGCATCCCATTCATCTTGTGGCAAATGCCATTCAAAATTTGGGTCACCTGCAGCCAGCCAAGTTTCGTATTCAATCTGTCCGATGCTAAGGGCATTGGCAGCATGCTCATATTCTGCATCGTTGACATCAATCACGTAAATTTCATGATTGACCATCGCTAAGGCTTCTTGTGCCAAAGCCGCAAATTCAGGGTCAACCAAAAGCACTTTGGATTCTGCATGATCGAGCATAAACGCCAGTGTTTTGGCATCTAAACGAGTGTTTAGTGTGTTCAGCACTGCACCCGCCATTGGCACAGCAAAGTGTGCTTCTAGCATGGCAGGAACATTCGGAAGCAGCACCGAAACAGTGTCATTTTTGCTGATGCCTAAATTTTGAAGTTGATGTGCAAATTGGCAGCAGCGCAAATAAGTTTCGCGCCAGGTAATTTGACGTGAACCGTGAATAATCGCGTTTTGGTGCGGGTAAATATAAGCTGCCCGTTCTAAGTAACGTAACGGGGACAAGGCGACAAAGTTCGCAGGGGTACGCGGTAATTCATCGTATGCGCTGACCATTGTTATTCTCCATAATATGTGTCGTTATTTTATCCAACTTAAAAAGATAGGGATTTTATGGCAGCTTTGCAGTTATGCTTTAGTCGAAAATCTGTTGTTTTTGTTTTGAATCGCTTGTAAGTACATTTAAAAAATAGTTTAAGTAAAATTTAGCAGCTATTTTTTATTCAATAAAAATAGTAGCTTATTGGAAAATATTAACTTATTCTGTCATTTGGCTTTTATAGAGTGATGGGCTGAGACCTGTCCAACGCTTAAATGCACGTCGAAATTCGCGTAATTCACTAAAGCCAAGTTGTTGGCTAATTTCAGTCATGCTCAAAGGCTGTTGTAGCAGTTGTTTGGCTTTATTTTCCAAAACGTGTTGGCGCAGGTTTTGGAAGTTGCAGCCTTCGGCAAGTAATTGTCTGCGTAAATGTCTTTCGCTCATTTGAAAATGTTGTGCCGCTTGGTGCATATCAAAGTGCTGAGGTAAATGCTGTTCGATTAGATAACTCAACACGTGTGCATATTGCTGTTGATTAATCGCCTGCATATCCTGATACGCTTGTTGGCAGACACGCAGGGCGGTGCTGTAATTGGCGGCACTAGAGGTTTTAATTTGGCGTCCTAAAATCTCTGGTCGGAACACCAAAGCATTCATGTATGATGAAAAGTGCAGAGGACATTGATAATGCACCTGATAAGCCTCTAAATAGTCGGGTTGGGCAAAACTAAAATGCACTTCGACCAAATCTTGATGATTGCCAAGCATGACGTCTAAGCAGCTAACAATACTGGAGAGGACTTCATCGCAAAAAAAGCGCAGTAAGTTCCCCGTGGGATAACGCTCTTTCATCACCAGTGTAGGAGAGGTCGAGGAAAAATCGTACTCCAAATCCATCACACTGCCTGAAATGGGATGGTACTGCAGTCCTGTCTGTAAGGCTTCTACAACATTTTGACTGGACACCATGGCAAAACCGAGCATGCCCATGGAAATCAGCCCCTTGTCACGTCCAATTTCTAAGCCTAAATGTGCACATTGAGTGTCTTGCAGGGCGCGTGTCACCACTTTGCAAATATCTTGAAATGAAACAAAACCATTGCCTTGGACGATTTGATCAAGATCTTGAGAAATTCCCTGAAACCATGGTTGATAGGGGATCTGTTGTTCTTTGGCGTAATGAATCAGACCTGACAATAAGGCAGGCGGCACGTGCTGCAGCAAGTAGTTTGAAGTTGCTGACATAAGTCCGATTATCCCCCCATGCCATTGTCGCTTTGACCCTTATTTGCCGTGATGCAATTTTGTTTAATGGCGTTGATCAGCGTCATGACTGATTGTATAGATGAAAAGGAATACGATTGCAATGTATTTGGTGGGTTGGGATAAACAGGAAATTCATATTCAGCCAAAAGGGCTTGCCATGTTTGGTTATGGCAACTGGAAACATCGTGCCTATGAACAACGAACAGCTTTATTTGCCCGCAGTATTTGTATTCGAACCTTAGACAATAACTTATTAATTTTTTGCTGTCTGGATATGGGGTGTGTGACCTATGCCATGCGTCATTTAGCGATACAGCGTTTACAGCGTAAACTGGGGGAGCGTTTTCAGCCGCAGCGTTTGGTATTGATGGCAACGCATACTCATTCAGCTCCTGGCGGCTGCGGTTATGAAGCTCTCTATAATATGCCAACACCAGGCTTTGTACCCGAACATTTAAATGCAGTGGTCGATGCGATTGTGGGCAGTGTGCTCAAAGCTTTGGCGACCCAGAAAAAACCGATATTTATATGAGCAATGGTCGTTTTGCAGAAGAAACGCCAGTGGCATGGAATCGCTCTTTAACAGCGTATAACCGTAATCCTGATGTATCTCGTAGAACGCTGGAACAGGCACATTTGGCCTTAGATCGTGATATGCAATTGCTTGGTTTTTATCGCGAAGGTAATTTACAGGCAGTTTTTTCTTTATTTGGGGTGCATGCTACCTGTTTAAGCAGTCGTTTAAGCGCTCATGATGGTGATAACAAAGGTTATGCCGCACTTTGTACCGAGCGTGCACTGCAACAACGTGGGGTCAAAAATCCTGTGGCAATTTTTGCCCAAGCCGCAGCGGGTGATGTTTCTCCACATTATCATGGCCCTGAGCAGTCACAGGTACGTGCTGCAATGCGCGATGAAAAAGAATACGAATATACACAGCAAAATGGACGCTATCAAAGTGAGTTGGCACTGAAAGCGTTGGAACATCACAGCACACCGTTAGTGGGTGAGTTAGATGCAGTATGTAGCTATGTCGATTTAAGTAATATTGAAATTCCTGCAGAATTTGCCATGGGACAAACCCAAGCAAAAACCAGTGCTGCCTGTCATGGTGCTGCTTTTTTTGCAGGGACACCTGTAGATGGTGCAGGGGTTGTCCAACCTATTATGAAAGCCATGCAATGGCTGGCACAGCGTGAAAAAAAGAAAAAACTAAGCAAAACGCATGCGGCGGATTATAGTGACTATCAAGCCTTATATGAATCTCAAGGGCCAAAGGATATTGTGCTGGACTGTGGTTCTAAAACCATTTTTGGTAAAGCCCTGACCCATTACCCTAAATTTCTAGATCGGCTGATTGCTGAAATGCATCGACAGGTCAGTGTAGGTGCGATTGAGCAAAGTCTGTTGGTTCCGAATATTGTGCCGTTGCAACTGATTAAAATTGGACATTTGAATATCCTGTGTTGTCCGGGCGAGATCACTACGGTTGCCGCTAAATGCCTGAAAACCACGGTTCAACATTGCTTGGCAGACAATCAGCAGGTGTGGTTAGCATCTTACTGCAATGACTATATGGGTTATGTCACCACCTATGAGGAATACCAACAACAAGCCTATGAGGGTGGACATACGTTATACGGACAGTGGACACTGGCCGCATTACAGACTAAATTCCAGTATTTAGCCCAACAATTAAATTTACCAGCGGCACAGCGGGATGCGCAAACTAATCTACCACCCGATGTGCCACAACACGAATTAGAAAAAAGAACTTATCAAGCTTATTCAAACAATAAAAATGGATCTGCAAAGGTGTTCCATGTGAAACATGAGCACAGTGAAAACAAAGGGATGGAGCTATGAAACTGTAGTGAGCATGCATAAATTTTGAATGCGAGGTAATAAAAATAATGGAAACGCAGAAAAAGGAAATAGCATGAGACAGCGTTGGAGTAACTGGTCAGGTGGGCAACAGGCTCACCCTGACTTTTTACAACCGAGAAATTTGGATGATCTAAAAAAAATTGTGCTCAAGCACGACAAAATTAGAATGGTGGGCGCGGGACACTCTTTTAGTCCTTTGGCCAAAACTGATGATGTGATGATCAATTTAGATCACATTCAGGGGGTACATAATTTTGATGAGCGAAAAAACCAATGCACTTTATATGCAGGTACTCGTTTATATAAATTAGGTGAATGTTTAGCGCCTATACATCAAGCCTTACAAAATCAGGGTGACATCGACCATCAAAGTTTGGCAGGTGTGGTCGCGACAGGAACGCATGGCACAGGGGTTGATTTACCTTGTTTGTCTGCATTGGTTGCCGACTTTGAGTTACTGACAGCACAGGGTGATGTATTGCATTGCTCACCTGAGCAAAATGCTGAAATTTTTGAAGCTGGGCGGGTGGCTTTGGGCAGTTTGGGTATTATGACTAAAATTACCTTACAAAACCGTCCACGCTATAAGCTTAAAGAACACATGCGCTTATGTGCATTAAATGATATTTATCAATATATTGATCGTTGGAAACATCAACATCGCCATATTGAGTTTTGGGCATTTTTGCACAGCGATCAGGTCATTTTAAAAACCTTAGATGAAAGTCGTGGTTTGACTGAGCCACGTCCACAGCACTGGTTGTCTGAAGATCGTCTATTGACTTTCTGTTCGGAAATGACACGCTTATTTCCTGCATTAAACCCATATTTACAGTCTTTGCTTGGTGTATTTATCAAGCCTTCCACACATGTAGATTGGTCGAACCAAATTTTTCCTACACCGCGCAATACCAAATTTAACGAAATGGAATATCAATTGCCTGCTGAACAAGGTCTGGCCTGCTTGCAAGAGTTACTCGCGGTGTTGAAAAAGCAACGGGTTGCCATGTTCTTCCCCATCGAATTTCGTTATGTCAAAGGTGATGATATTTGGTTGAGTCCGTTTTATGGGCGTGATTCTGTGTCTATTTCGATTCATCAGTTTTACAAGCAAGACTGCCAGCATGTTTTTAAATGGGTTGAGCCAATTTTGCAAAAATATCAGGGGCGCCCGCACTGGGGTAAATTGCATACTTTGCAGGCAAATCAGCTCCGTGAGCTATATCCAAAATGGGATGATTTTATGCAGCTACGTCAGCGACTCGATTCTGAACAAAAATGGATGAATCCACATTTAACCGAACTTTTCCTACACTGAAGTTGTGTATGATGCGAGGGTGAAAATGTCAGTGCATTATTTTCAAAAAATGACCCAGCACTTGCAGCAGCAGGGTACTGGCTTGCCACAGTTGATTGTGGATGTTGAGCGTTTTCAACAAAACCTAAATTTTGTTGCAGCGCAACTGCCTGCACAGTTACAACCTAGATTAGTGGTCAAATCTTTAGCATGCCTAAACTTGTTGCAACAGGCCAGTCAGCATCTGAATACACAGCGTTTCATGCTGTTTCATTTGCCGCAAATAGATTACATTGCGCAACAATTTCCTCAGGCAGATGTACTACTAGGTAAACCAATGCCACTGCGGGCAGTTGAGCATTTTTATCAGCAAGTGCAGTCATCTCATTTGAATATTCAGTGGCTGATTGATCAGCCTGAGCGTTTGCAGCAATATTTAAATCTCGCACAGCGTTTTCAACTTTGCTTAAAGATTAATATTGAAATTGACATTGGTTTACACCGTGGTGGTGTGCAAGATCATGCCACCTTTGTGCAAATGCTGGAATTGATTCAGCAACACCCCGAACATTTAAAATTTTCAGGTTTGATGGGTTATGACGCACATGTGACCAAATTGCCGAATGTGTTTCAATTGCAAGCCAAAGCCTATCAAGATTCGCAACAGCAATACCGACACTATAAGCAGCTGATTCAAGATCATTTTCCTGAATTGTGGCACGACAACTTATGCTTTAACGGTGGCGGTAGCCTGACATTTATGCAGCATTGTCAGCACAGTGAATGTAATGATCTGGCTTTTGGTTCGATGTTGCTTAAACCCAGTGATTTTGATTTAAAAATCTTGTCAGATTTGCAATCGGCTTTGTGGATTGCAACACCTGTTTTAAAGGTATTGGCTGCGGTACTAGTGCCAGGCTTAGATCGTTTGCAGTCCTATTTGCCACAATCCAATCAAGCCGTTTTTGTTTATGGTGGCTATTGGATGGCAGATTATGTTTATCCTGAGAGCAGTCATCCACATGCTTTATACGGACGCAGTAGCAATCAAGAGTTGATTCAAGTACCCAAACAGCATCGCATCCAAATAGATGATTATGTATTTTTACGCCCGCAACAGAGTGAGGCGGTGTTGCCACAGTTTGAAGCGGTGTATGCCTATCAACATGGACAATTCACGCCGTGGGCAACCTTTAGGGAATAAAAACAGCTGAAATGCCGATTCTTTGGCTTTTTTAGTACACAAAGGTTTAAACCTGTACGCAAGCCGTGTAAAATTTAAGGCGCTTTTTATTTATACACCGTTTTTATCTTTTGAGGGTCTCCCTTAATCATAATCTCGCGGTGATATGCTCCATGGTACGGGGCATCACTCCTTAAGGATTTTTATCTATGCCTATTATCACTTTGCCAAATGGCGATCAAAAACAGTTTGATCAAGCCGTATCTGTGATGGAAGTTGCTCAAAGCATCGGTCCGGGTCTTGCCAAAAATACAGTTGCTGGACGTGTGAATGATCGTTTGGTCGATGCCTGCGATTTAATTACCGAAGATGCAACCCTACAAATTATTACGCCTAAAGATGAAGAAGGCGTAGAGATTATCCGTCACTCATGTGCGCACTTAGTGGGGCATGCGGTAAAACAGCTTTTCCCTGAAGCGAAAATGGTGATTGGTCCTGTCATTGAAGAAGGTTTCTACTATGACATTTGGATGCCTCGTCCATTTACGTTAGATGATTTGGCAGCAATCGAAGAGCGTATGAAAAAGCTCATCGACCAAGATTATGATGTTGTGAAAAAAATGACCCCGCGTGATGAAGTAATTGCAGAATTCACAGCGCGTGGCGAAGAATATAAATTACGTTTGATTGCAGACATGCCAAACGAAACTCAAATGGGTTTGTACTATCATCAAGACTATTTGGATATGTGTCGTGGTCCACACGTTCCAAACACTAAATTCTTAAAGTCGTTCAAACTCACCAAAATTTCAGGCGCTTATTGGCGCGGTGATGCGAAAAACGAACAGTTACAACGTATTTATGGTACGGCTTGGGCGGACAAAAAACAGCTCGCGGCGTATATCAAACGTATTGAAGAAGCAGAAAAGCGTGACCACCGTAAAATTGGTAAAGCTTTGGACTTGTTCCATATGCAAGAAGAAGCACCAGGCATGGTGTTCTGGCATCCAAATGGCTGGACGATTTACCAAGTACTTGAGCAGTACATGCGTAAAGTACAACAAGACAACGGTTACCTAGAAATTCGTACCCCGCAAGTGGTCGATTTCACGCTATGGGAAAAATCAGGACATGCTGCCAACTACGCAGACAATATGTTTACCACCCATTCTGAAAACCGTAACTATGCAGTAAAACCAATGAACTGCCCATGTCACGTACAAGTCTTTAACCAAGGGCTAAAGTCGTATCGTGATTTGCCAATTCGTCTGGCAGAATTTGGTTCATGTCACCGTAACGAGCCATCGGGTTCATTACACGGCATTATGCGCGTACGTGGCTTTACTCAAGACGATGCCCACATTTTCTGTACCAAAGAACAAATTGGGCCAGAAGTTGCAGACTTCATCAAACTGACTTTAGATGTTTATAAAGATTTCGGTTTTGAAGAGGTGCAAATGAAACTGTCTACACGTCCTGAAAAACGTGTGGGAGATGATGCACTTTGGGATATGGCAGAAAAATCTTTGGCTGATGCCTTGGATGCTGCAGGTCTGGAATGGGAGTTACAACCGGGTGAAGGTGCGTTCTACGGCCCGAAAATTGAATTCTCACTGAAAGACTGCTTAGGTCGTGTGTGGCAATGTGGTACAATTCAGTGTGACTTTAACTTGCCTGAGCGTTTAGAGGCATCTTATGTCACTGAAGACAATGATCGTGATCAGCCTGTAATGTTGCACCGCGCAATTCTTGGCAGCTTTGAACGATTTATTGGTATACTTATTGAGCACTATGCAGGCTTTATGCCACCATGGTTAGCGCCAGTGCAAGCTTGTGTCATGAATATTACCGATTCACAAGCTGCTGCAAGTGAACAGGTCGTCGCAAAACTTAAAGAAAACGGTATTCGTGCTATTTCTGACTTGAGAAATGAGAAAATCGGCTTTAAGATTCGTGAGCGTACATTAGAGCGTATTCCATACTTACTGGTACTTGGGGACCGTGAAGTGGAAGAAGGAACGGTAAACGTCCGTACTCGCTCAGGAACAAATTTGGGTACTATGTCAATTGATGCTTTCATTGACCTAGTGAAAACAGCCGTCGCAGAACGCGGCCGGTATATTGTGGAGTAACAGCGATTAAACAGCCTGACCGTAATCAACAGGGCGGAAAATCTAACCGTCCTGCTTTGAATGATGAAATTCGTGCAAAAGAAGTCCGTCTTGTAGACGAAAATGGTGAGCAAAAAGGTATTGTAAGCTTGGCTGATGCATTACGCGCAGCAGAAAGCGTTGACCTTGACTTGGTGGAAATTGTGGCAAATGCCGAACCACCAGTGTGCAAAATCATGGACTTTAACAAGCATTTGTTTGATCTAAAGCAAAAGCAGAAAGAAGCGAAGAAAAAACAGCATCAAGTACAGGTGAAAGAAATCAAGCTCCGCCCTGCGACTGATGTTGGTGATTACAACGTAAAATTACGTGCAATTATCAAATTCCTTGAAGAAGGGAATAAGGTAAAAATCACTTTACGCTTCCGTGGTCGTGAAATGGCTCACCAACAGTTAGGTTTGGCTCAATTGCAAAAAGTTGAAGCAGATGTAATTGAATATGGTGTAGTTGAACAAGCACCAAAAATGGAAGGTCGTCAAATGGGTATGTTGCTTGGTCCTAAAAAGAAAAAGTGATCCCATCTTGAACAAAAGAAGCACTGCACCTTGGCGGTGCTTTTTTTTGCGTGATGAAAGTGAGCATCTATGTTTCATGTTTATGAGATATGCCATTCGATAAAAAAACTCTACGCAGCGACACGCAACAAACGCTTAAAAACATGCTATAACTAAAACCGCAGTAGAAGAATGCTGGTCAAAAAGCAAAAAAAGTAATGAAGGATAAAACATGATTGATCTTTATTATTGGGGCACACCCAACGGTCATAAAATTAGTATTGCACTTGAAGAAATGGGTTTGGAATATCAAATTTTCCCCATCAATATTTCAGAAGATGATCAATTTCAGCCAGATTTTTTAAAAATTTCGCCCAATAATAAAATTCCTGCAATTGTCGATCAGAACGGTCCGCGTGGTGAGCCAATCTCTGTGTTTGAGTCGGGTGCAATTTTGCAATATCTAGGGCGCAAAACTGGCATGTTTTATCCTACCGATGAACAGGAGCGTGTTGAAGTAGAGCAGTGGCTCATGTGGCAAATGGGTGGTTTTGGTCCAATGTTAGGACAGAATCATCATTTTAGCCGTTATGCACCAGAGAAAATTCCTTATGCGATTGAACGCTATATCAATGAATCCAAGCGTTTGTATGGCGTGTTAAATAAGCAGTTGATGGGGCAAAAGTACGTGGCGGGCGAATATTCAATTGCTGATATGGCTATTTTGCCGTGGGCGTTACGTCATGACTGGCAAAATATTTCGCTGGAAGATTATCCGTATGTACAAGACTATATTACACGGCTGACTGCGCGCCCTGCAGTGCAGAAAGCACTCGCGATTCAAGTTTAAATCTACTTTTATGCTAAGATGCCAGCCACCTGATACCTCACTTTTTCAGGTGGCTTTTTTATTGGATGAGCTATGCAAGAATTTTTTTTAAACTTTACCAAGATTGTTGAGCAAAATGCCAAAGTGTATTGGAGCATTATTTTGGGCATTGTGTCTTGCTTGATCTTATTTGTGATCGAAGCATTTCATGTGCAGAATATGATTGCGGCTTTAAATAGCACAGATCAACAGGTTTTACGTGCTGCGATTGAGCCTGTTACTCAGCGTTATACATGGGCACGTGCGGCACTTATTTTGCTTAGTATTGTTTGGGCGAACTGGGAATATCGTAAAACCAAGCAGGCTTTAGGGCTTTAAATCGTCTATGCTTTGGACGCTGTTTGGTTTATTTTTATCTGCATTTGGTGCGGCAACTTTATTGCCTTTACAGTCCGAAGCTGTGTTGTTGGGGCTGTTATATGAAGGCAGCTATGCACCCATTTGGCTGATTAGCATTGCCAGTCTAGGCAATATTTTAGGTTCTTGTGTGAACTGGTATTTAGGACTCAAGATCGAACATTATAAAGATAAAAAGTGGTTTCCTGTTTCGGCTACACAATTAGAAAAAGCACAGCACACCTACGCCAAATATGGGTTTTGGTCTTTACTGCTCAGTTGGGTGCCGATTATTGGTGATCCAATTACGCTGATTGCAGGTTTAATGAAAGAACATTTTGCCCGTTTTGTGTTGATGGTGAGTCTAGCCAAAATCGGGCGTTATCTGTTTATTTATTTTGTTTATACATGGGTTTAAGCAAGCAACCCCTATTATCTATAGACACTTATGACTGTTCTTGAGCATCACACGTGTTTAAATCAAAATAAATTTCATCTTTTAATTTTGACTTTTTATACAGCCAAAATTGACGCGGTACATCTACTTGAGCAGCTTTCACTGCAGCTAAAACTTGTTGATCAAGTGCGTATTGTCCCGAACCTTGTGTCAATTTCACACGTTTCACTTCGCCATGCTTATTTACTTTGAATTGAAACTTTAACTTACGTGAGTGATTTTTTAAATCTTCCGCACTTAAGTTTAATTGTGGTTGACTACGATACTTAAATTGAACTTTTTGCTGTTGTTGCTGTGCTAACCATTGTTTAGATTGAAAATCAAACTGGCAATCTTCGTGCTGGTTATCCTGAAATCTTAAATTAAAGCTTTGAAAACCAATGGTCGGTACGGCAGTATCTTCTACATAGGTCGGTTGAATTTCAGCAGTGCGAACCGCTTGTAATAAGGCATCATCTAATTTTTTCAGCCCTGTACTTTCTTGAATAGTGGCTTGACTGATTTTGCCGGTTTCATCTGCATAAATACGCACAATTGCAGCTCGGTTTTGTTGATTTAAATCTTCATTTTTATATTTGGGTTGTGGAAACTTGCGCCATGCTAAGCGTGTGGTGAGATGAGCAGGCAAGGCAGCACTTTTTTGTACTTCGAGTGTGGCTTTTGGTGTCGATTTCTGCTGCGGTGGTTTTGCATGGAGATGTGTCGCGCTGAGTCCAAGCAATAGAGTTATATATAAAGATGTTTTCATCATATTACGGTCTTTTTTATCTCACACAAGACGAGGCGAAGTATTGATGGAATTGTGGATAATCGCAAGGGTAATCCGTAACTTATTGCAAATTTTTAGGGTGATGACCTGCACAATTTTTGACAAAGCTTTAGTTTTGCTTTGAGTTGAAGCGCGTGTTCACAATTCCAGTATTTTTCCTGACTTGAATTACGGCAAACGAGTGATGAGACGCTCATTTTTATTTAGCTAATATGCTTTTGTTTTAAGCAAAGATGCTTTAGAATAAATGCTCCCTTACCTGCAGGTCGTTTTTGCAATGGTGCAGACGTGCCGAACAGGTGTTTAAAGAGGTTGTTATGGCTAAGTTAAAAACTCGCCGTGGTGCAGCTAAACGTTTCAAAGCGACTGCTAACGGTTTCAAGCGTAAACAAGCGTTCAAACGCCACATTTTGACCAAAAAATCTGCTAAACGTATCCGTCAATTGCGCGGCTGTGTAATGGTTCACGTGAGTGACGTTGCTGCTGTTCGTGCTATGTGCCCATACATCTAAGGAGATTATAAATGGCTCGTGTAAAACGTGGTGTACAGGCTCATCGCCGTCATAAAAAAATTCTTGCTCGTGCTAAAGGTTACTATGGCGCTCGTTCACGCGTATATCGCGTAGCGTTCCAAGCGGTAATCAAAGCAGGTCAATACGCTTACCGTGACCGTCGTCAAAAGAAACGTCAATTCCGTGCTTTATGGATTGCGCGTATCAATGCGGGCGCTCGTCAAAATGGTTTGTCGTACAGCCGTATGATCGCTGGCTTGAAAAAAGCTCAAGTGATTATCGACCGTCGCGTACTTGCTGACATCGCTATGCATGACGCAGTTGCATTTGCTGCTTTAGCTACAAAAGCTAAAGATGCATTAGCTGCATAAGTCTTGTGACTTAAAAGAAAGACCGCATTTGCGGTCTTTTTTTATGCCTTAAATTTGGGGGGCTGTTGCCATTTCATAAATGGCTTGCGCTGTAGGCTAAAACTGAGCAGATCAGGCATGAAACGCAGGGAATAGTGGGTCTATTGCCAAGTTTCATAACGCAATCTGAGAAAGTTTTAGCCACATGAGCGAGAACAAAGCATTGCTTTGTTTGCTGCGCAAGGGGACAAGCATATTTTTTGCTGCTATTCCGTTATGCGCCAGTCATTTAGAATGACTAAATTTCCTGCCCCATGCCTTATATCAGCTAAAAAAATATGCATCGTCGCAAACATAGACGAATTGTCAACAGACCCTAAGCTTATAAACCAAAATAATAAGCAGCCGCACAAATAACTACAGTCATTAAAATCAGTTTAATCACGGCAGATGTGCCTACTTTATGCGTAGCTGTAGGTGTTGGTATTTGTGGTGAAGCGATGTTTTGTACTTGACTAGGCGTTGATTCAAAAGGATCAGGTGTTTGCACTGGCGTGAGCTGTGCGGTCTGATAATGGTTCGCAACCTTGGTGATAAATTTGGTGTGTAAATCTTCAAGTTTCTGAGAAAAATGACGTAAATTGAGTTGTTCGCTTGGTTCAAGTTCTGTGCCATCGGCATGATAAGGATGCTGGATTTTATTCTGAATGTGTTGATCCAGTGCATCTAAACGATACAGCATCTGATGTGCATAGGCAGCAGGGTAGTCTGCGGGAATTAACGCCAAAGTTGGGTACATGCTTTCAGTTGCGTTTTGAGTAAGATCTACACCGAAATAAGGTTTAGCGCTTTGCTCTGGTTCAACAAACTCTGTAGCACAAGGATTTAAAAATAACTCGGAGCGAATAAAGCGATCAATTTCATCCCAGTTTGGAGAGGCAAAATCTGTATCGAGCTGTCTGGCAAGTTTGTGATTTAATTGATAACGCCACATGACTTCTTGACGTAGCTCGCTCTGTTGGGAAACAGGCGCCATATAATCTTGTTCTGCGGTATACCATTCTGCAAGCTCTTTTCCGAAAATCCAAGCAGATTTGTGCTGTGCCTCGTGACTCACAATAAAGTGTGCAAAAGGCAATAACTCTACATTTGGATTGGGGTTTTTTTCATCATTTAAAATACTTGCCTGATGTAGGCTTAAACGTCGCACACCTTGTTGTTTAAGATGCTCTAACCAGATTTGAAAGTGTTGTGCCAGTAAATGTTGTGACAATAAATCACGAAACTGAATTTGATGCTGGTTAAACACTTGATGCTTGAGCCAATGATTAAAACTTAAATCTTGAGCCAAATATTCATTGCCATAAGTCACAAGGGTAAGTTGCTGTTTCCAAATCTGATCGAGCGCCATAATGTTGAGATCTCGTGGTGATTGGCTTTATCTTATACTTTTTGTATTTCAAGATGCTAATCTAATTTTCATTACATCGAAGCTTCATCAAAGCGACTAAAAACTGTTAGAATACGGGGTTTTTAAATTATTTCTAAATTGTTGCTTTTGAGAGTTACTATGTCACTGGAAGCCCTGACCAATGAAGCGCTCGCTGCAATTGCAGCAGCAGAGGACCTTGCTACACTCGACCAGGTGCGAGTGCAATTTACGGGGAAAAAAAGCCAGCTTGCGGAACAATCCAAAGCACTGGGTAAAATAGACCCTGAACAGCGTAAAGAATTTGGTGCACAAATTCATGCTGTGCGTGAAGCAATCAATGCGGCATTAACTGCGCGTCAAACTGAATTACAACAAGCGGCTTTGGCACAAAAACTGGCGAATGAAACCGTTGATATTACTTTGCCAGGTCGTGGTCAAAGCATCGGCAGTATTCACCCAGTTACGCAGGTACAGGAACGTATTTGCCAATTCTTTACCAAAGCAGGTTTTACCGTGGCAACGGGCCCAGAAGTTGAAGATGACTATCACAACTTTGAAGCGTTGAATATTCCAGGACATCACCCTGCGCGTGCCATGCACGATACTTTCTATTTTGATGTGAATCATTTATTGCGTACCCACACGTCGGGCGTACAAATTCGCACCATGGAAAATCAACAGCCGCCTATTCGTATTGTTTGTCCAGGTCGTGTGTATCGCTGCGACTCAGACCAAACACACTCACCAATGTTCCATCAAATTGAAGGCTTATACGTCGCAGAAAATACCAGTTTTGCAGAACTCAAAGGTTTGTTGATTAACTTATTAAATGAATTCTTTGAAAAAGACTTAAAAGTACGTTTCCGCCCATCTTATTTCCCATTCACAGAGCCAAGTGCTGAAGTGGATATTATGGATGAACGTGGTCGCTGGTTGGAAGTTTTGGGCTGCGGCATGGTGCATCCAAACGTGTTACGCGCTTCAGGCATCGACCCAGAAAAATATAAAGGTTTTGCCTTCGGTTTAGGGGTAGAGCGTTTTGCGATGTTGCGTTATGGCATCAATGACTTGCGTATGTTCTACCAAAATGATGTGCGTTTCTTGCGCCAGTTTGCTTAAAAACAAATTTATACCTCTCCCTGACCTCTCCTAAAAGGAGAGGGGTGTCCATATATGACACAGGATGCTTCTTCTTTGAAAAGAGGGAGTAGAGGGGATTCAAAATTTAGATTTATAGGTTTTATATCAATGAAAATTAGCGAAAATTGGCTACGCACGTGGGTTAACCCAGCCATTGACAGCGATACTTTATCGAATCAACTCACGATGCTGGGTCTAGAAGTTGATGATATGTCACCAGCAGCAAAGCCATTTACAGGCGTTGTGGTGGGTGAAGTCTTAACGGTTGAACAGCATCCAGATGCAGATCGTTTACGTGTGACTACGGTAAATATTGGTTCAGGTGAGCCGTTGCAGATTGTGTGTGGTGCGCCAAACGTGCGTGTAGGTATGAAAGCACCTGTGGCAACCATTGGTGCGGTATTGCCAGGCGACTTTAAAATCAAAAAAGGCAAACTGCGTGGTGTGGAATCACAAGGGATGCTCTGTGGCGCATCAGAAATTGACCTTGAAGATAAACTTGATGGTTTATTGGAACTGCCTGCAGATGCACCTGTAGGTGTGAATGTACGTGAATATCTTGATCTAGATGACCATGTCATTGATATCAGTATTACTCCAAACCGTAGTGATTGTTTCAGTATTCGTGGTATTGCCCGTGAAATTGGGGTGATTAACCAATTGCCAGTGAATACACCTGACATTCAGGCAGTAGCGGCAACTATTCAGGATGAAAAAACTGTACAAAGTTTGACGGAAGGCTGCCCACGTTATTTAGGTCGTGTGATTAAAAATGTAAATACCAAAGCCGCTACACCTGAGTGGATGGAGCGCGCGTTGGCACGTTCAGGTATCCGTCAGCACAGTATTTTGGTTGATATTACCAACTATGTCTTGATTGAATTGGGTCAGCCAATGCACGCTTTTGATGGTGCTAAAATTCAAGGTGGCATTCAAGTTCGTCAAGCGACTGCAGCAGAAAAATTGGTGCTGTTAAACGAGCAAGAAGTTGAGCTGCAAGATGATGTGATGGTGATTGCCGATGACGCAAAAGTATTGGCGATGGCGGGCATCATGGGTGGTTTATCTTCTGCGGTAAGTGATGAAACCACAGAAATTTTCCTTGAATCCGCTTTCTTTGCACCATTGCATATCGCAGGTCGTGCACGTCGTTATGGTTTGCATACCGATGCCTCACAGCGTTATGAACGTGGTGTCGATTTTGAATTGCCATTATTGGCGATGAACCGTGCATCACAACTGATTGCAGAATTTGCTGGCGGCGAATTTGGTCCAATTACAGTGGCAGAACAAGCAGCACAATTGCCAACACGTGAAGCAATTGCGTTAAATCAAGCGCAAGTCGATCAGCTCTTGGGTTATCACGTTGATGCTACATTTATTGCCGATGCTTTAACTCGTTTAGGCTGCGAAGTTACTGTTCAAGCTGAAGGTCAGTGGAGCGTTGTACCACCATCACATCGTTTTGATATGGCAATTTACCAAGACTTAATTGAAGAAGTTGCTCGTATTCACGGTTATGACAACATTCAAATCAGTTTGCCTGTGATTGATGTGCAATTAGCAAAATACCAAGATCAGTTTGAAGTTGCGCAATTACGTCAAACCGCAGTGACTTTAGGTTATCAAGAAGCAATTAGTTTTAGCTTTGCCGATGCAAAATTGGAAAAACAATTAAACCCTGCAGTGAATCCGTTGGCATTGGCGAATCCAATTTCAAGCGATTTGGCAGTAATGCGCTCAACGTTGTTATCCAGCTTAATTCCATGCGTTCAGTACAACGTGAATCGTCAACAAAACCGTGTGCGTTTCTTTGAGTTGGGTTTACGTTTTGATTATCAACATGCAGCAAGCATTCATGACTTGAAGCAAATTCCAACTTTGGCATTGATTGCGGTGGGTGCTAAACATGCAGAATCTTGGCATGCTAAAGCTCAGCCTATGGATTTCTTCGATTTTAAAGGCGATATTGAAGAAATTTTAGCTGCAGGTCGTGTGCAGGTAGAGTATGTTCGTTCAGAGCGTACTTGGTTGCATCCTGGACAATCTGCTGAAATTTTGGTAGATGGTCAGTCTATTGGTTACTTTGGTCGTTTACATCCATCTTTAGAAGATGAGCTGGATTTAGGCACGGCTTGGGTAGCAGAACTCGATCAAACAGCAGTTTTGCAAACTTATGTATCTAATTTTACAGAATTATCACGTTTTCCATCGGTTAGACGTGATATTGCGCTTTTAATTAGTGATAAGATAAATGTAAGCGAAATTCAGCAACTTATTGAAAAAACGGGTGGAGCGCTGTTAGACTCAACTTGGTTATTCGATGTGTATACTGGACAAGGTGTTGAACAAGGCAAGCGTTCTTTGGCTTTTGCTCTGTTATGGCAACATCCAACACGTACACTTGAAGATGCTGAAATTAAATCTGGTATGGATAACATTCTGCAAGTGTTGGAAAACACTTACCAAGCGACATTGAGGGCTTCATGACAGCATTAACAAAAGCAGAAATGGCTGATCATTTAAGTGAGTTCACGAGTTTAAACCGCCGTGAAGCGAAACAAATGGTCGAGTTATTTTTTGATGAGATCAGCCAAGCACTGATCTCTGGCGAGCAAGTTAAACTTTCAGGGTTTGGGAACTTCGAGTTACGTGATAAACGTCAACGACCTGGTCGCAACCCGAAAACAGGCGAAGAAATTCCAATTTCAGCCCGCCGTGTAGTCACATTCCGCGCAGGGCAGAAATTCCGCCAGCGTGTGGGAAATGAGCAGATCGATTGATCTGCTTTTTTTTATGCTTTTTATAAGAGATTTTAGAAAGACGCTGTGATTTAGCAAGACATAGTGATTGATCTTGCAATTGAGAGACTTGAATCGTAAGCGTCCGCTGAACCCCATGCCTATTTTTTAATTCGGTTCCGGTTTCCAGCGGTGTGGTAGCAATTCTTCAATCTGAGTCACTTTATGTGTCGGCAACCTTTTCAGCACATCACTTAAATA